>USSL01000014.1 GCA_900557175.1 uncultured Eubacteriales bacterium | reverse complement strand
GCGGTTTTCTATCGCATGGGTGTTTGTTGTAATAACCCCCTATCGGGAAGAAAGGGGGTGAGAAAAATGAGTTATTCCGAAAAATACAAGGAACATATTAAGTTAGTTTGTTTCAAAACTTCCTTATCGGTGTTCCTCATATACAATATCAATGTTTAATCTTTTTATAAAAATTTTTATCCCGTCTTCGCACTTTTGTGTTTTTTGTTTTTGCAGGCTTGGCCGGCACCTGATAGTCAAATTCAAAGGCAATTGCTCCGTACGCCGGAACATTCACCTGCATGGAATATTCATTCCAGTCCCACGCTTGTTTTTCTGCTGTCACCGGCTTGACATTCACTAAGCCGCTGCCGCCGTACTGTCTGTTGTCGCTGTTAAAGACTTCCCTGTAAACGCCCGGACAAAGGCAGGCAATCCGGTGATTTTCATAAACAACCGGCGAAAAGTTAAAATGCCATAAAAGACACTTCTTTTTATTTTTTGTCATACGGCAAAACGTCAGCATATTATGGCTCACATCACCGCCGAATACCCACTTAAAGCCCTCTGGCTCACAGTCCAGCTCATAAAGCGCCGGATGTGATTTATAAAAATGCAGTAAATCCCGGTAATAATTATTTAACTGGCGGTTCTGCACTTCATTGTCCAGTAAAAACCAGTCAAGACTGCGTTCCTCACTCCATTCTCTGAATTGTGCAAAATCCTGTCCCATGAAAAGCAGCTTCTTTCCCGGATGTGCCATCATAAAACCGTAAGCCGTCCTCAAATTACCGAACTTATCATTTAAGTCACCCGGCATTTTATTAATCATCGAGCATTTTAAATGAACAACCTCATCATGAGAAAGTGTCAGAATATAATGCTCGGAAAAGGCATATTCAAAGCTGAATGTCAATTCACCATGGTGATATTGTCTGAAGTACGGATCCTCCTTCATATAATTGAGAAAATCATGCATCCAGCCCATATTCCATTTATATGTAAACCCAAGGCCGTCCTCCTCTGCCGGATAAGACACCTTCGGCCATGCGGTTGATTCCTCGGCAATAACCATCTTTCCCGGATTTCTCTGCTTTAAAATAGAATTCAGATGCTTGAGAAATTCCATCGCTTCATAATTTTTATTGCCGCCGTCCTTATTCGGAAGCCACTGGCCTTCTTTTTTACCATAATCAAGATAAAGCATCGACGCAACTGCATCAACTCTTAAACCGTCAACGTGGAACTTATCTAGCCAAAAAAGCGCATTAGCTACAAGGAAATTGACAACCTGAGGATTTTCATAATTAAATATATATGTTCCCCAGTCCGGATGTTCGCCTTTACGGCTGTCCGGATGTTCGTAAAGCGGCTGTCCGTCAAAACGCGCAAGACCATGCGCATCTCTAGGAAAATGAGCCGGTACCCAGTCCAAAATAACACCAATGCCCTTACTGTGCAGATAGTTGACCATATACATAAAATCCTTCGGCGTTCCGTATCGGGAAGTCGGCGCATAATAACCGGTCACCTGATATCCCCATGAGCCGTCAAACGGATGCTCGGCAATACCCATCAGTTCGACGTGGGTGTATCCCATATAATTTACATATTCCGCAAGCTCATGGGCCAGTTCCCTGTATGTGCGGTAACCGCAATTTGCCCCGCTCTCATCCTTTTTCCACGAGCCTAAATGTACCTCATAAATAGATACAGGACGAACATAGGAATCTTGCTTTTTAAGAACCTCCTCCCACGCCCTGTCTGTCCATTCAAAATGATCAATATCCGTCACAACAGAAGCTGTTTCCGGACGCATCTGCGAATAATTGCCGTAAGGATCAGCCTTGTAAATAATTTCGCCCGATGCTGTTTCTATGGCAAATTTATATAAATCGCCCTCCTTGATCCCCGGAATAAAAAGCTCAAAAATCCCCGATGTTTCAAGCTTTTTCATCAGATTTTCTTTAGGCTCCCAATAATTAAAATCGCCTGCGACGCCGACAGCCTTCGCGTGAGGTGCCCACACTGCAAAATAAACACCGTCTTTGCCGTCCACTGTCATTTTATGGGCGCCAAGCTTTTCATAAATTTCATAATGCCGTCCAAGATTAAATAAATATTCATCCAATTCACTGATTCTGTGTTCCATACGATTATCCCTCTTAACTATTCAATCTGATTAATACACCATCATTGCCGCCGACTGTAAAATGCAGCTTTCCGTCTTTAATTTCTGCGGGTTCACCTGTCAGCAGATTGACCGCCCCATTTGCCGGTAACGGCAATGAAAGCCAAAATTCTTCCGGCTGACTGTCGTTATTAAGTGCAATCACACTGGCCTTGTCTTCAAAAATTCTTGCATAAGCATACTGCTTATTTTTAAGAAGCAGCTCCCTGTATTCCCCGAAGCTCAGTTCCGTACATTCTGCTTTTGCCCTTGCAAGCGCCGTAATAAGCTTTGTCAGCCACGGATTTTTATTTTCAAAATGTTCAAGGTCTATGGCAGGTCTTAAACCGTCATCACTGCCTCCGGTTTTACAGCCGCTGATTCCCCATTCCGAACCATAATAGATGGACGGAATACCAAGAATCGTAAAAAGAAATATATATACCGGTCTTAAGTTTTCTTTAACTGTCAGCTTATTATAAATCCTGTCAACATCATGATTGTCAACAAAGTTGTAGAGCTTCGCGCCGCGGCAAAGACCGTAAGGGCCGAAAAGCCGCTGCACCGAATGTGCCATCTCGAAGTAATTTTGTGAATTATGCGCCGAATAAATGCCCTTATGAAGCTCATAATTCGTCACTGAATGAAGCATCTCCGAATGAACCCAGCGTCCATAATCACCGTGAATCACCTCACCCATCAGCCAAAACTCCGGCTTTATATCATTAGCCAGACATCTTAACTGTCGCATAAATTCAAAATCAAGCACATCTGCACAGTCAAGCCGTATGCCGTCAATATCAAATGTATCCACCCAAAACCGTACAACCGAAAGCATATAATCTCTCACAGCCTGATTTTGCATATTCAGCCGCGGAAGCTGTTCATAGCCCCGCCATGACTCATAGGAAAATCCGTCGTCATAGGCACTTTGGCGATTAAAATCGACGCCGCAGTACCAGTCCTTTCCCCATGAATCCCATTTCTTTTCTCTTAAATTTTTAAAAGCTTCAAAATCCCTGCCCGTGTGATTAAAGACACCGTCGACAACAACTCTGATGCCGAGACTGTGGCAGAGTGCCACCCAAGCTTTAAAATCCTCATTCGTTCCGAGGCGGGAATCAATTTTTCTATAATCGCTCGTATCATACCCATGGGTTGCCGACTCAAATAACGGGCCGATATAAACAGCCGTACATCCAAGCTCAGACATATGTCTTGCCCACTGATTTAATATTGGAAATTTGCTTTCTCGCGGCCTGTAGTCATTCTCCTTTTCACATCCGCACAGTCCAAGCGGATAAATATGATAAAAAACGGCGCTGTCATACCATGCTGCCATAATACCCCTCCTGTTGATTTTCTTTTAAACGTAAATTCCGTGAAGGAACTGATGCACAACCGCAAAGGCTTTTTCTCCGCTGATCGCCGGCGTGTGCTTATCTCCGCGACGCATCCACAAAAGAAGATAATGATTTAAAATACCGATAAATGTGATGGCATACTGTTCCTGCCGGCCATTCATATTGCCGATAATATCCCCGGCTGCGAGAAACATCTCTGTCACCATATCAAGCTGCTGCTGGGCATATGGATAAACCGCCCTGTACATATCGCTTTCTTCTCCCGCATACATCATGGACATAAAAAAGCAGTAAAACTTCACATTCTGAAGTGCCAGTGTAAAATACGCATTGACAAAGCGGTACAGCGTCATCGGCAAATCACCTTCATAGCGGGCTGCCTCTGAGAGCACACTGCGAAACTGCTCATAATGTGTACTTAAAAGCGCCTCTAAAAGACCATATTTACTGCCAAAATAATGATAGAGCGTCGGCTTTGTAATTCCCGAACGTTCGGCAATTTCCTGAACTCCCACCGCGTCATAGCCCTTTGCAGAAAATAAATCAAGGGCACTTTCTAAAATCTTCTCTTTATTTTCCATAGACATCCTCCTGTTATTAGTATACCAATCGGTATAGTCTCGGTCAAGAAAAAAAGAGAACTTCGGATGTAGAATTTCCAAAGCTCTCTTTGTCTATTTTGCCTATTCTGTTTTCAGAAAACGAAAATCCTCAGGAAGCAGCTTAAACATACTTGCTTCCTCATACCGGTTTTCAAGTACGGTCATAAAAAGATTTTTAGAATTTCTGTTTTCAACATTTGTAATTGCCACATCAACAATGCTCATGACATCTTCATAATTGATAACCTTATTTTCCTTAAGGCACTGTCCGAAATAATCTCTTAAAATAAGAGCTACCTCAGGATCCATCTCATACTTTTTCTGTTCAATATAGCCTTTTGCCAGCGTCACCAATTCCATCTCATTGTATTTTGAAACATTAATGACATTGAGAAACTTCGAGCGCAGTGACTGGTGCTTTTTCCAAAACGCCATCATTTCATCATGGAAGCTTTCAAGAACAATCGCCGTCTTCTGATTTTCCTTATTAACCTCCCACTCGATAATAGACACTGACTTATCTGAAAGTAAGTCTGCCTTTTCGATAATAAGACAGCCTCCCTGAAGTTTATCAAAAATCACCGAAAAATCCCTCTCATTTAAGTCTTGTGCGCTGGCACGGACAATCTTGCTCTTATCACACAAGCCATATGTGTTCAATGCTTTTGCAATACCAAGGGCAATCTGTGATTTTAAAGACTTATCTGTACTCAATACAACAAAGTTAATATCATAGGAAGCAAGAATATCAAACTTCTCTGCTGTCGTCTCCTCAAACTTTGTAAATGTTTTGCTGAGCTGTTCTTTGACATAATCAATATTCGGCACAGTTGAAAGCACATTACTCTCTGTTTTTGAACCATTTTCAAAAAGATTTGCAATAAAATCCTTATCCTCTGCTGTCCAAACCCGTTCCTCGACAATGTCATCATCATCCATCAAAAGTCCGTCGGCTTCATCTTCATCATCATCCAAAACTTCCTCGACAAAATCATCATCATCATCATCCAAAGCTTCCTCGACAAAATCATCGTCTTCATCGTCCAAAACTTCCTCGACAAAATCATCATCGTCGTCATCGTCTAAAGCTTCTTCGACAAAATCATCGTCGTCATCATCCAAAGCTTTCTCAAATAGTGCCGCCGCCTCATCAAAGTCCTCATCATCCAAAGCTTCTTCAACCAAATCAGCTTCAAACATCGCCGCAGCTTCACTGTTTAAAACTTCGTCATCAAAATCATCATCATCGTCCAAAGAAGATTCCTGAAGACTTTCATCATCTATATTGCCGTATTTTTCAAATATTTCATCATCCTCAGACTTTACGTCTTTAGATTTCCAAAAATCGGCACGCGTGTCACCGGAAGATAAAGCTTTAAAAAACGCATCTTTGTCACTGCCCAAAGACTGGGCATCGATCGCCTCCGAAATTTCTTCTCGCGCCCTGTCCTGCGCCTTTTTCTTTGCTTCCTCCTCACGAATGGCTTTTTCAACCATATCAATATCAAAGGCGCCGTAGTCACCGCTGTGACCGTCAATTGCTTCCGGCACTTTTTCAAAACCCGTCTTTTCAAATTGCCTCTCGGCAATAAGATAATCCGGCAGCTTTTCTCCGGTAATCCGGCACTTTAACTCAATAGCCTTATTCACATATTCGCCGTTACCAAACCAAAGCGCAATTTCATCACATTCATGAAGGCACTTTTCGTCCTCGCCGGCCTCGTGGTAAAGCTTTGCAAGCTCATAAGCCCATTCTTCAATATACTCATAATCCTTCAGACGTTCAAGTGTATTAATAAGCACTGACTTGCGCTCCCCTTTTGCTCTGTCAAGCCGGTAGCGCAAAATATACCTATGCAAATCTCTCGATGCAACCGCAATAAATTCCTTATAATAATACTCTGCTTCCGGATAGTCGCCCATCTCGATATAAAGACTCGTCAGCAGGCTCAGTATTCTTCTGTTTTTCGGCGACTTTGCATACGCCTTTAAAAATACACTCTCTGCATCCTCATACATCTTTTCACGCATATATACTTCACCGATCAGACAAAGGCCCGGCGCTGCTTTAATACGGTTGACATCCATTTGGGCAATAACCTCTGATGCCTTATCAAACCGGCCGTCAAGGACATAGGCTTTTACCTGCTTCAACAGGTCATTTTCAGCAACTTTATCTACTCGCTTTTCCATCATTCTACTCCTTTATGAAATGCATACTGCATATACACATAGATACTCAGTGAATAGTTTACCACAACTCTATTTTTCTGACAACCGAAACACCTAAAAAGTCTCTTAAGAACATCTGTCTTTTTCAGAAATTTTTCATAACATATGCCCTTTCATCCATCGGATAACGGACGCCGCAGATTTCCTGATAATCCTCATGCCCCTTTCCTGCCAGTATCACAATATCGTCCCGACCGCCCTCATTCATACAATAATCAATCGCCCGCCACCGATTTTCAATCATTACATAATCACCGCCGGACGCTATCACACCTTTTTCAATCTCCGCAATAATATTTTCGGGCGGCTCATCTCTTGGATTATCTGATGTAATCACCGTTAAATCCGCCAAAAGTCCGCTCACCTTTCCCATCTGAAAACGCCGCTCGCCTGAACGGTTTCCGCCGCAGCCAAACATACAGATGATACGCCCCTTACAAAGCGGACGCACAGCTTTCAAAAGACTTTCAAGCGCTGCCGCATTGTGGGCATAATCAATCATCACCTTCACCGGACGCCTGACAGGCACAAGTTCCATCCGCCCGCGCACAAAAGCCTTTGACAGACCTTCTGCAATCGCCCTATCTTCAATTTTAAGACAGACTGCCGCTGAGGCCGCCATCAGCGCATTCTTGCAGTTATATTTTCCCGGCATTCCCGGCTTGATAAAAAGCTTCTGTCTGTCTTTTGCAAAAAATTCAAAGCCCCCCGGCACTTGTCTGCCGCGAAATAAAATTTTTTTCGGCGAAAGCCACACATCACTTTTACTGCCATCTTCATAAAGACAGCCCCCGATGCGCCCCCTGTAGCAGGCAAGCGCCTGCCCCGATAAAGTGTCTGCACCATTGACAAGACCAATGCTGCACTGGTTGAATAAAAGACTTTTGTAAAACATATATTCTTCCATATCGGCATGTTCATTCTTTCCAATATGATCTTTTGAAATATTTGTCATTATTCCGACATCAAAATAGAGCCCCGCTGTCCGGCTCTGTTTAAGCCCCTGGGAAGATACCTCCATGACAGCGTGACTCACATTATTTTTTACCATCTCAGCCAGCGCCCTGTAAATGGCAATGGCGTCCGGCGTCGTATTTTTTGTTTTTTCCGAATGTTCTCCGTCAAAAATTTCAATTGTACCGATAAGACCTGTTTTTATACATGCCGACTCCAAAATGGATTTAAGCATATAAGCAGTTGTTGTCTTTCCCTTTGTCCCCGTAATCCCGACAAGCGTCAGATGCCGGTCTGGATATCCATAAAAAGCCGCGGCCATCTTTGCCTTCGCAAGTCTTGTATCCGGCGTCTGCACAAGCGCAGCCCCATATGCTTTATCAAAAACTAACGGACAATCCGCCACAATCGCCGCCGCACCCCGGCAAAGTGCCTCATGAACCTTTTCATGGCCGTCGCTTTTACTGCCACGGATGCATATAAAAACATCGCCCGGACGCACCTGTCTTGAATCGTCACAAAGTCCCATAATTTCTGTATATAAACTGCCCTCAAGCAAAAACCACAAAAAACCGTCAAGCAACTGAACAAGCCGCATAAAACCACTTCGCACACCCTTTTCCTACATCATATGCACGACTCCAAACAAAAGTGCCGGGGCAGTTTATGTATGATATGCATTTGCACAATTCAAAATCATTTACACAAAATCAAAAACCTCCTGCTCGAACTCTATACGGCGGTATTCCACATTTTCCGCCGCGATGTTTGAGTAGTAGTCTACGACAACAGTCTGCTGTCTGTTGCCGACAAGCTTCTGACCAAGTATGTAATTCACATCAAATTTTCCTGTAATTGCAGGCGTCGCACCGCGCGCCGGCACAATAAGCTGTACATTATTTTCACGAAGCAGGGCAAAAATCGGCTCCCATATGTAAATATCCTTCGCAGCGCCGAACGGATTATCAATAAATATAACCTTTTTAAGCGCAGCAGCGTCGGCTGCCTTTGAATTAAGCGCCGAAATATAATTAATTACAGCAATTAAAAACTGGATATAAATTCCCTGAGACTGACCTGTGCTTCCGACTGCCTCCTCATAACGAAGGAAACGGCTCTGCTCGCGGATGCGCTCACGCTTATAAAGACTTAGCCGTATACTATTCATATCCGAGACAATCACTGAAAACAGCTGCTTCCATGAAAGCTTTGTCCGGATATATTTAAGTCTCTCCTGCCCGTCCTTATAGCTGTCGGCAGCTTTTGCCACACTGTCCACATAATCAGACATCCTCTGGGCATAATATTCTTCCTTAACATAAGGAATCTGCAGACGTATCATCTGAATCTGCTCTTTGTCGAGAGTGATTTTTGACATTTTCGGAAGACGTTCGAGCGCTGTCTTAATGTCCATACACCGCTGAATACACTGGCTGACAAAGTTTTCCTTTATTTTTACCATACTTTCAAGGCCGGTGAGAATCCTATCCTTTTCAAGCATAATAATGCGTATCGTTTCCTCAATGTGCGTTTGCATCTGTCCGGCTTCACTGTAGACAGACGGCAGCTTAATATGGCTTCGCACCTCAAATGCCAGCTCAGCGGCATGATACTGCGTCAGACTTTCGATCAGCTTATCTCTGCCCTTTTCAAATTCTGCCTTTTTGAAATCCTCTGTCTTTCTAAGCTGCTCGTACTTCAGACGAAGCTGCTCTGTCTTTTTCCTGAAATTCATATCCGGCATGTAACTCTCACCGGTTAGGCTCATATCTGCTCCGGCCATACGCGCAAGACGCTCGACCTCTTTTTTCATATCATCAAGATTTCGAAGCTGTACCATGAAAGTTTCTTTTTCTTTTTCAGCAGCCGCCGCCTTCTTCTTTAATTCCTCCAAAAGCCGCCCTGCTTCCTCAAAGAAAATCTCATAATCACCGCCGTTTAAATCAACCTCTTTATAAACGCCATAACGTTCCTCAATCACCTGAATGGCATTTTCCACACGGCCCGTCAGCTTGTGTCTGTTTGCAAGCCGGTCTGTGGCAATGGCTCTTGCAAGCTTCATCTCATCCGAAAGGCGTCCAGCCTCTGCCTTAAGATTTTCAAGTGCTGACATATCCGCCCGTGACAGCGCACAAGCCTCCTCCAATGCCTCAAGATCATCAAAGCTTATGTTTCTCGCCTCAATGGCCGCCTTAAGGCGCTGTGATGTCCGCTCACAATTTTCTAAAAGTCTGCGCTTATCCGTCAGCTCGCCGCTGCCGGCCTCACACGTCTGCTTTAAGCCCATAAACCGGACATGAACAGCCTCAAGGCGCGCTCTGTCAAAATCAGCCGCTGCCGCTGCCCTGCCGTCATCATAAGCCAAAAAGTCAGCATCCCACATATTTTGAAGCACTGCCAGTTCGTTTTTGATCCCATTCATGTGCGCCTTTAAATCATCCATTTCATCGCGAAGGCGCTCTCCGTCAGCCTCATACGAACAGCGCTTGTCCAAAAGCGCACTGCGGCGTTTTTCACTTTCTGCCTGACGTCTTAAGACATCTTCAAATTCGGTGCGCAGACCGACCATCTGCCTTGAGACAGCGCATTGATGCTCCGCCTTTTTGACCTCACCGCGCATGGCGGCTGTGGCCGCCCCGGCGGCCTGTATTTGCCGTTTTTCATTTTCAATATCCTCATAAAGCCCGCTTATTTTTTTACGGTTCTCTGCAATCTGACGATCAATGGCATCTAAGTCTGAGAGCTGCCTGAGATAATCTTTCTCAAAATAACACGCAAAATAATGAATCTGCTCCAAATCAGCCATATAAGTTTCCTGCTGATCTAAAAGCCTTTCCACCGTCTTTTTCTCTTGTGCGAGCATATCTTCAATACGCTGTTTTTCCTTTAAAAGCGCTGCCTCATCTGTATACAGGCTAAGCTTATCCCCGGTAAAAAGAATACCGTCATCAAAAGCGGCGCCCTCGCCGTCTTTGACAACCTGCATATTCACAATGGGTACCGTAAAATCCGCAAAATATTTTTGTAAAAAGTCTGAATTTTTTAAAAGGCTTCCAAAACCGTCCTTCACAATAACGGCATAAGGAAGAAACGGCAGGCGGCAAAGCACCTGCGCCCGCTCAGAAATTTCTGCATTTTTAAGGTAATCACCGCCGCTGATACATTGCACATGGTATGTCCGCCTTAAATCATCAATGACTTCCATAACTTCTTTCGCAGTGACCGAAGGATTATTTTCATTAAGCTGCGCCGCGTAAGCCGCAAACGATGCCTGACGTTTGCTGTGGACATAAATATCTTCCGCCGCTTTTTTATAACGCTCTGTAATGGCTGTTTTCAAATTTTCACTGCCTGAAACGCCGTAAACGGCCGAAAGGCGTTCCGCATCTTTTTTCTGACTTTCATAGCATCTGAAAAATTCTTCAAGCTGAAGTTTTTTAGCCCCGGCAATTTTTTCATCAGCCTCTGTTTCACTTAAGCTTTTCTTATAAGCTTCAAGCTTCTTTTTAGCCTCATTTTCGGAAGCCTCGGCAGCCTCAAGCTTTTTGTGTGCTGCCGAGGACGCGGCCTCATAGCCTTTTAATTCCTCGTCAGTACCTTCCGCCAAAAGCACCTGAAGCTCGCCTCTTAAATCAGCCAGTGACTTTTGAAGCGCCTTTTTTTTGCGGGCTGCGCCGTCAATATCAAAATCAAGCACGGCCGTCTGACGATCTATTTCGTGAACAGCCCGCGCTGCCTCGTCTGCTTTTTTCTTTTTTTCCGAAAATTCCGCTTCAAGTCCTGACAACTTTTTTGAAAACAACTGCTGCCCCGCCTGAATAAGCCCTTTCGCCTCACCGGCAAGCTGGCGCATTTCTTCCGTCACATGACTGTAATTTTTTGTACTGCCCTCAAGTGCCTCTTTAATAATGAGAATTTCCTTTTCATTCTCCTTATAATCTATATAATCATTGATGCTCTGCGCCTTTGAAAGCTCGTAGAGCTTCGCCGAATACGCCGTCTCAAGACGTTTAATATTCGCATCATCCTCGGCGCCGTCATTTTCCATCGTTTTTAAAAGTGCCCTGTTTTTCTGAACCTTTGCCGTATCAAGCCGCCTCTGTGTTTCTAAAAGCCGCTTATTTAAAAGCTCACCTTCTTTTTTAGACAAATCAAAGGCATTTTGCTTTGAATGTATGGCAAGCTGCATCGTATTTAATACTTTGACAAGTTCTTTTTTATATGTATCTTCCTCGTCATAAAGCGCGCCAAGACTTTCGATCCTGCCGCCGAAGGTACGAAGCGCCTCAATCTGACCGTCATAATCACCGAGCGTCTCTTTCTTTTTAGACAACTCTAAAAGCTTATCTTTAATCCCAAGCAGCGTTTCTGCCATATCACTGTCATCACCGCCGGCCTTATGAATAAAGGCTTTTTGTATGACCTCCTCAATCAGTAAATCTTCAATAACCCGGCGCGTCGTCCTGTAATTGGATTCAAAATAAGTACGCACATGGCCTTCCGTTTTATTAATACCCCGGATAATTTCCCACTGGCTTTCATAAAGACCATAGCGGCTTATAAAACGCTGATATTCACCTTTTCTGTCAAAAATCGAAATCTTAAGCTGATAATCGCTGTGGGCTAACTCCTTAAGATAACTTCGAAGCCCGGTATAGGTCATATGCTCATTGCCCGATGACAGCGGCAGATTAATAATATCGTTATCATTGTAGCCTCTGTAAAAAATCACATAATTAAAATAATCAATGGCCGCACTCGTTCCACGGCTGCCCTCCTTGCTGTCGTCTTCCTTCGCCTTGCGCGCACAAAAACCGGTCAGCATATATTTGTAGCCATCCTCGATGTCCGGCGCATCAAGTTTCCATTCGACAAGGGAATGAATCGATGTGCTGCCGTCGCCTGTTCTGAAAAGCTTTTCCACCGGCTGTTTCTCATCAAGCGTGCAATTTGGAATAAGATTTTGAAAAAGCAAAAGCATCAGCACACTTTTTCCGCCGCCATTTGCCAAATCATAAAGGGCATTTTTTCCGTCAAAGCGCATGGAAAAATCATCATAAAACTGTGTGCCGAAATTGTATTTTACATTATTGACACGAATTCTGTTAATATGCGGCATGTGTATCGCCTCCCTCATTTAAAATCTCATAAAGACGTCCCCGCGCCTCATCATAGTAATTCTGCACAAGCGCTCTGAAACGGTCAAGGGCATAATATTTGCCGCCGCTCTCAAAGAAAAGCTGCTGCTCCTGCAAAAAATTAAAAACAAGCTTAATCATACCAAGCTTGGAACCGCGGGCAGCCTTGAGACTTGCACCATCATCGCCGCCGGCTGTTTCAGGAAGCTCACTCCAAAGCACCGCAATCGTTTTAAAGCTCTCATTTTCTGTATCTGACATAACTTCCAAAAGCGCTTCCCCGGACACCGCATGCAGTCCGTCCGTCACAGCCGCAATAAGCTCGTCGGCGCGCACATATTCCCGTACCGAAATGTCTGACGATGATTTGTAAAATAAAAGCATTGCTGTATAAATAATATAATAGGCCAGAAAAAGCTCCTTGTTCACTCTCAGACCAATCGCCTTTTTTAAATCTTCATTTGAAAAGCCGAAGGCTCTGTTATCCGGTCCCGCCGTCACATACAGCGCCTGCTTATATTCATAAAGCTTTAAATTAGACTTTTTTAAAAGCATATGTACAAGGTCATAAACACCTGCAATTCCCTCATAAGCCTCATACAAATCGACATTGACTGCGGCACTTATTTCCTCGCCCGTAATAAGCTTTGTATAAATTTCCACAGCTTTTTCTAAATTTCTGTTTTCCATCATCCGTCCGTCCTTTCAAATACAATTTCTGTCATATCAAACGTATTTGGCAGTTCTATTTTTATATCCGCCCTGTAAGAAAGCGAAAATTTTAAATTTCTAAACGGCTGTCCGTTTTCCGTATTAAAAGATTGTGCCATAATCCCCTCAAGGCAAGTGTCCTGAACGGTATCAACCGTACTAAAATCGTAAGCCGCCTTTTGGCTTAAATGTGTCAGAAAAGCATAATAATCGCCGTTAAAATAGATTTCACTGCCGAATTTCATTTCGTAAAGATGGTTCAGATAACTTAATGCAACGCGCCCTTTGTCCGAAATCTGCTCAAAAAGCACTTTTAGAAAATAGTCAAAATTATGCTGTATACGCGCCTCGGCCGCCTCGTCATCATAGACATAAGCTGTTTCCCTGCCGCCATCATCAACCTCTGTCGCGACATTTTCCTCCGGCTTATAAGAAAGCAGATCATCCAGCTGACCTGTATAAAATGTTTTTTTCAGATTCATTAAAAAAAGGGGTTTTACAAAATCTTCAAGTGCCGCCACACGATCGGCGGCGATCATTTTTTCCATATAGTCCTCAAAATCAACCGACGCCCGAAAACGGCTGTGCTTTGCCCGCACAATCATTTCATCGGCCCGCATCTGAAGCGCCGTACACATGCCGAGCAAATCGCTGTGCTTTTTCATTGCTGCCTTTAAGGCGGCGTCAAGCTCATAGACATCCTTTGCCGTCTGGGCTGTGCGCATCATTGCCATAGCTTTATCCACAAGCACCCTGTTTTGGGCAAAAAGCTTTTCTTCTTCCTCAAACCAAGCAAGACCGTGCGCCATAAAATCCGAAAGTGCCCGGACACCTTCAAAAACATTGTGCCCCAAAAGTCTTATAATGCCGTCCTTTTTAGCTTCAAGGCGCATGACCTCATGACTGATGCGGGATAAAACTTCAAGACCGCCCTTGAAATTTCGCGATGCCACCATTTTGGAAAGAAGAATATTTTCAATGGAAATACGGCTTTCCTCCTGTACCTCCTTTGTATCAAGATAAAACGCAATTGCTTCCTCTGTCAGCGCATAGGTGATCTGACCGTCTCTATAGCTGCTCTCAATAAATTTAAGACGGAACACCTGCTTTTTCTTATCCCGCGGGTTAAACCATGAAAAAACAAAAGGACGGCCGTCATTGCATATTTTATCGAAAATATATCCGGCAAGCTCTCCCTGATTGTCTGCCGAAACATCAAAGTCCGCATCAAGCAGCGTTTTTATAAAGCTGCACGCCATCTCCCCTGTGACAGCCCGCTGATTAAACTGATTTTGCTCAATAAAATACCGAAGCAGCGCCATTGTAATATAAGGCATGTCCACATCCGCATAAGCACCGTCTTTATAGGCTGAAAGTCCGCTTTCCCAAAGCTTAAAAAACGGATAATACTTACTCAGGTTTTTCATGCGCTCGCCGTGGCTTCCGACAATATCCTCCGTCATTTTCTGATTTTCTGACATAATCTACCTCCGAAAAACTACATATCCAGCTTCATATCGCCGTTTCGTATATAGCCCATTTTCCGCATACCTTCCGAAATACCGAGTGTAATGACTGCCGGAAGGACAAACTGGAACACAATAATTTTAATAACAACCGAAACTGCCGGCTCTGTGGCAATCATCGTCTGATACGTCATAATCTGTCCGACAAGACCTGCTGAACCCATGCCTGATCCGGTTGCATTATTTGTCATATTAAAAAATCCGCTGATGGCAATTGGTCCCAAAATCGCCGATGAGAGAATCGGCGGAATCCATATGAGCGGACGGCGGACAATGTTAGGCACCTGTAACATTGATGTGCCAAGGCCCTGTGCCAAAAGACCGCCAATACCATTTTCTCTGTAACTTGCCACGGCAAAGCCGACCATCTGACAACAGCAGCCAATCGTTGCCGCACCGGCCGCAGGCCCCGAAAGTCCGAGAATAATCCCAAGTGCCGCCGAGCTTATCGGCAGCGTCAGCACCATGCCCATCACGACCGAGACAACAATGCCCATCAGTACCGGCTGCTGCATTGTCCCCCAGTTCACAAGGCCTCCGAGCCAGCCCATAAACTCTGAAATCGGAGGGCCCGCCAAAATTCCGACAGCACCGCCGCAAAGAATCGTCACTGCCGGCGTAATAAGTAAATCAAGCTTTGTCTTTCCGGCCACAAGCCGTCCAAGCTCAATGCCGACATAAGCTGCAATAAAAGCGCCCAGCGGCTCGCCCGGTCCCGAAAGTACCATGGCCCCATCCGCAAAAAGTGTTCCCACCGCCATATTTCCGGCATAAGCGCCAATCATTCCGGCTGTCGCCGCCGAAAGCACGACATAGGCCGATTCCTTAAACTTATAGGCCACACCGACACCGATGCCTGCACCCGTAAGCTTCTGCGCCACAAGTCCGATGGCCGACAGCCATCCGCCGATATCGCCGCCGATTAAATCGCCGGCCTGCTTAATAATTGTTCCGATAATTAATGTGGAAAAAAGTCCGAGTGCCATGCCGGTCAGCCCATCCACAAATATTCTTGTCAGTAGTTTCTTAATTGCTTTCACAAAATCTCCCTCTCTTTATTATTCACTGATATAACTTTCAAATCCGCCGGTCATTGTCTCACGGCCGTCGGGCTCAATCCAGAGGACAGCCGCCCCAAACGCATCTGCAAGCGCCGTGCCTTCCTCGATATCCATATTAAAAAGTGCCGTTGAAAGTGCATCACCAATACCTGAATCATCGCAAATGACCGATACCGACGTATACATATCCGACGGCATCAGCGTCTCCTTCCCGATAATATGATGATAACGTTTACCATCCACCGTATAATAGCGCTGATAGCTGCCGCTTGTCACAAGCGCCTTATCCGAAATATCAATCGTATGAATATAAAAATCATCACTTTCAAGGGACGGATTTTGAAGTCCGAGCCGCCATTTTGTATGATCGCCTTTTTCCCCGATTGCTTCAATATTGCCGCCCACATCAATGAGCGCACTTGTGACGCCCCTGTCTTTAAGTGACGCCGCGATTTTTTCAACCGCATAGCCCTTTGCAATAGCGCCGACATCAAGCTGCAGCTTCTCATCCTTCAGGTAAACCGTCCGATTTTCTTCGTCAATAATAACATCATCAAAAGATGTATGCTCCGCCGCAGACTTCAGTGCATCCATCGGCGGCAGCTTTGCCGTATCGGGATTTTCCATACCGTCCTCCCTGTAATCGTGCCATATCGAAAGAACGCTTCCAAAAGCGGCATTAACTTCGCCATCGGTTTTTTCATACATTTCACGGCAGAACTTTAACAGCTCTATAATCTCCTCATCAACCTTCACCGGCGCCTTTCCTGCATGATCATTAACCGTCTTTAAATTATGAATGCCTTCAAAATCGTCATAAATATTAAAAAGCTGATGATATCTTGTCAGCTCATTTTCAAAATACTGTGCCGTCTCCTCAAATTCTTCTTCACTATCCGCATAAACTGTCAGCGAAGAAATCGTCTCAAAAAGTGAATAAAATTCTTTTTTATATGCTTTTTGCCCGCAGCCTGTCACGCCTGATAAAACCAGCACACAGGTCAAAAAAAGCAATAATCTTTTTAAAGCTTTCACAAAGCAGCCTCCATTATTCCTTCTAAAATCAGACATAGGCCGGTATTGCCACACAGCAAACACCGGCCTTTCATTCCCAACCGGACAGCCCTCTGACGGTTACCGGTTTCCTTATTAACTTGCAGTTGACTTGTCTGTCTGAATCATTACTTTATTGACTTAAATGCTTCCTTCACATAGTCAATATCTTCTTTATATGTAATACCGTACCACTTGTCATTTGTCTCCTCAAGCTTTACCTGAGCCTTGCCGGACTTAATCAGACCGTCAATAATGATTGGCAGCAAATACTCGCTTTTTGTATCGTCCTCTGAAAGATTTCCCAAAAACTTGGCAAAACCATTTTCAAGCACTGACATAAACTCTGTCGGCAGCGCCCACATATTCATGGACACATGACTTGCCGTATCAAGCACTCTGTCTTCCCGTCCTTCCTCGCGGACAACAGCTCCGTTTTCTGTCTTTTCAATGCCTTTTGTCTCAATCACATCTGTCAGATAGCCGCGTGCATCCACATCACATATGCCGCGTGTCACCGCGCCGTTTTCACTTAATGTATTGCCGAGAATAAAGCCTGCCATACCAAGGTTCAGCTTGCCGTCAATATAAGCCGGCTCACTCATAAGAAAATTGTGAAGCTTCACGAAAGCTTCCCTGCCGTAATAGTCATCTGCATTAATGACAACAAACGGCTCTTTCACAATATCCTTACATACTAAAATTGCCTGTCCCGTACCCCACGGCTTTGTGCGCCCTTCAGGCTTTGTAAAACCTTTTGGCAAATCATCAAGCTCCTGATACGCATACGCCACTTCGATTTCTTTTTCGATTCTGTTGCCGATAATCTCTTTAAAATCTTTTTCAAGGTCTTTTCTTATAATAAATACAACCTTATCAAAGCCGGCTGCTTTTGCATCCTTAATTGAATAGTCCATAATAATCTCGCCATTCGGCCCAACCGGCTGAAGCTGCTTAATACCGCCGCCAAAACGGCTCCCAATACCTGCGGCCATAATTACC
>USSL01000013.1 GCA_900557175.1 uncultured Eubacteriales bacterium | reverse complement strand
TTGTGTCGGTGGCAGCCGTTTTTGATGAGCGTGATAAAGGGCTGCTTGCTATTGTCTATACATTGCCGGGCGGGCGTCTTCGCACGGCGGCGGCAAAAGCGGGCGCTGTCATTGTAAGTATTCTTGGCATTGTTATTTTGCTTTACGGTACAAATCTTGTTTATTGCAGGCTGACCTTTGGCTTCGGCAATATATTTCGTGAAATCCAGTCGGTGCCGGCGATGATGAAGTCAACGCTTCAAATCAATGTATTGACCTATATTTTGCTGTTTGCTGTCGCAAAATGGGCGGGCGCGGCAGTAATCGGTCTGCTGATTTTGTTTTGCACGCTTTTGTGCCGGCGGTTTTTTGAAAGCTGGTGTCTTGCGCTGTCGGCTATCGGCGTTAATTTTTTCTTTTTCGCTTATTTTTCGCCGCTCGGTCACTTTAATATTTTAAAATATGCCAATTTGGCGGGGATTTTGGATACAAACCGCATTCTCGGCGATTATCAGCTCCTTTACCTATTTGGTTATCCGGTGACAAGACAGGCAGTCTCGGCCGTTGTTTTTGCCGCAGCCTTTGTCCTGTTTCTCGGCCTGTTTTTGTGGGGCTTTTCAAGAGGCCTGTTTTTAAGAGAGAGAGGCAGAGCGCGGGCAAGACTTATGGGATTTCATTTGTCGCCAGTAAAGCTTCCGGCATTGCGTCGGCGATCAAGAAAAGAGAGGAAGCGCAGTCTTTTTTCTTTTGAGGCGTATAAGACGTTCTGGCTTGGCGGCGCGTTGTGGATTTTGCTGTTTTTTGCGGCAGTGTCAGTCGGGCAGGGTGTGACATCAGTGGACTATCAGAGTGCGGAAGATGTTTATTATAAAAAGTATCTGACGGCAATGACAGGTTCTCTGACTTTGGAAAAAGCAGAATGGTTTCAAAATGAATATAAGCGGTTTGAGCCGGTAATCGAGCTTCAGTCGGCGCTTGCAAATGGGACGATTGACGGCGCGGCTTATGAGGAGATGATTGGGCCTTACGGCGGGCTTTTAGTGGAAAAAGAAGTTGCGGATAATATCGCGGCAGTGCATTTTTCTTATCTTAAGGAAAATGACGGCGCGCAGCTTGTGTATGCAGATGGTTTTGAAAAGCTGTTTGATCTGAAGGATAAGACAGAGGCTGATGAGCTGCTTTTGCTCATGCTTATTTTATCGATTGCCTTGTCCGGTGTTTTTTCAATGGAAATTTCCGGCGGCATGGATAAGGTCATTGCAGTGACGCCGCTTGGCAGGCGGCAGACCGTCGGAGCGAAGCTTAAAATTGCCGTTTTGACAGGCAGTATAGCCGCTGTTATTTCTATTCTTCCTGTTTACATAGATGTCCTTCGGCATGAAGGGCTTAAGGGAATGTGGGTGCCGGCAAAGAGCATGGAAGCTTTTGCCAATGTGCCCGACTTTTGGCCGCTGGCGGCAATGATGGCAGGACAGCTTTTATTAAGACTTTTGGTTTGTTTGTGGGCGGCAATTTTTATATGCTGGCTTTCTTTAAAAACGGGAAATACATTGATGACTGCTTTTTGTGCCGGACTTATTTTATGTGTTCCCCTGCTTTTAGCTTCGGCAGGTCTTGAAAATTTTTTATGGCTTGGCCCTTATCCTTTATTCCACTGGCTTGGCTTTGTCGATAACTACGAAAACACATGGATTTGCTTGTCCTATGCGGCGGCAGCTTTTGCGAGCGGCGGCACTATGATTTACAGTCTTTTGCGGCGCTTTGGCCGCGCAGTTTAAACAGGGACAAAAAATATTAAGGGGTTTTGGCACCTTGATTTAATCAAAAATGCGGAGGATATTTATGAACAGAAAATGGAAAAAATGTGCGGCAGTGCTGGCGGCAGTTTTTATAATATCCGGCGGTATGTCCGGACAGAGCGCGGCAGCAGCGTATAGCGTGTCATCCGCGGCGCGGGGAGATTTGCCGATTGGCGGGCAGAGTGTGTCATCCGCGGCGCGGGGAGATTTGCCGGTTGATGCTCAGAGTGTGTCCGTCGGCGCGGAGGAAAATATCCGTGTCATCGGTTATGAAATTAAAGATACGAATGATAAGCGTCAGCTTTCAGAGCTTAAGGCGGGGGACACGGCGCTTGTGAAAGTGACTGTCCGCGACAGCCGTCCGTCGGCACAGGAGCTTGCCTTTGCCGGTGCAAAGATTAATACAGATGCTTTTAGGCTGGCAGACATTGAGGTGATGCTGGAGAGGAAAGCGCCCGAATACGGCGATGCTTTTGTGAAAAACATAGTGGAGAATCAGAAAATGTATACGCTTTACTTTTATGTAAATTATACAGGCGCCGGAAAAAACTTTGATTTTGATTTGTTTTATCATGCACCATCAGCCTCTTTGAAAATGGAAAACGTGAAGCTCATATTAAATCAGTGTGTGCCATCGGACGGTTCAGACGGTGATTTGGGCGGCAGTGGTTCAGGAGATGATTTCGGCGGCAGTGGCTCAGACGGCAGCACAGGCGGTGATGATAATGTTTCCGGCAGCTCGGATGATGCAGACGGACGGGAAGCGGCGCTTACAGCAACAAAACTTTTTGTACAGAGCTTTGATTACGGTGAGACAATGCCAAAAGCCGGAGACAGCATTGCGCTGAAGATTAATCTTGCGGCTTCGGCCGGAAGCTATAGTATTCAAAATGTCCGTGTGACCGCGCAGTTTCCGGAGTCGGTGACGCTCCTTAAAAATACAAATCAATATTATTTAGGGACGATTGGCGCAGGTACAGCGGCGGAAGCGGTTTATCATATCGGAATTTCAGAAGATATGACAGGCGATGCCTGTGAAATTAAGCTTGCCATCGAAGGGATTGAGCTTGGCGGTGCGGAGGTCAAAACGGAGGAAGTCATAACACTTCCAATCAAGCAGAGTGAACGGCTTGAAATAGAAAGTATTTCGATGCCGGAAAAGATAAATACAGTTTATGATGACGGATCAGGCGTTACTCAGATAACACTTGTGAATCGGGGAAGTGCTCCGGCAGAGATTATTGAAATTTCAGTGGATGGCGAAGATTTGCAAATTTCGGAGGGCGGAGGAGATTTACAAATTTCAAAGGACGGCGGCAATTCAGAAAATCTGGAGGCGGCCGGCAGTCCTGAATCTTTTCAAAACGGCACGGCTGATTCGGAAGATGGTGACAGCACCGCTGCGCTGGGGGGCGCTGTCCTTGAGGCAGGAAAGAGAAAAACATATGGGATTAATCTGCGGGCGTCAAAAGAGGGAATGCTTTCAGGTGCGGTGACTGTGCGCTACCGGGGCAGCGACGGTAAAGAGAAAGTTTTGGAAAAAACAGTGAAAACAGAGGGCGTTGCCATAAAAGCTGAGGTCAGTAAAAATGTGACGATTGATAAGGAAATTATTGTGGAGGAAGAAAACGTTCCTGTATGGGCATGGCTTGTCACCGCTGCCGGTATTTCGCTCGGCGTTTATGTCATTGCAAGAATTTTGTATGACAAATGGAGAACGGAAAAAAAGAGAAAAGAGATTTAGATTGATAAAAATACCGGTGAGACTTATAATGAAATCAGACAGACATTTTGAGGAGGAGAGTCATGCATGAGGAAATGAACCGTCTGATGGACAGGCTTTTTCGCGGACTGGTTTTTATAAACAAGGATGAAGTTATTGAAAGTATGAATAGCTGTGCTGAAGAAATGACAGGGGCGGTGACGCTTTGTCCATACAGCCACGACGCCGGACGTATTGAAGCGGGGGATATTGTTGTGATTGCTGACAGCGGCCTTGGCAGTGATGATGGAAATTTGGGGGCAGAGCAGCTTGCTTTAATCGGTATTAAAGATTCAAAGCTGATGCCGGGAGATATGCTGACGGCTGTCGGCGTTTACAAAAAGGACAGAATGCCGGTATACAAGTACGTGCGTGAGCATTTATGCATGGCGCCGTTTGGCTTTGAGAAAAATTATGAGGGCGTGCAGGTGGGGACATGGATTGATACGAAACGCCGGGAAACGGCGGTTTGCGTCAATGGCCTCCGGTTTGTACTGCCCTATTTTTATGCGGTCGGTCATATGGCAGTTGTGGACGGCAAAACAAAAAAGCTGAAGTTTTATGAGGCGAAGGGTTATACGCTAAGGAAGGAAAGTATTGGCGAGCTGCTTTTAGGCGGCAGTTTTTATGAAAAAAAGGCCGGAAGGACAAAGCAGCACATATGCGGACGGAAAATGACGGCAGTTTTTGAGGCGCCGGGGCTTTTTGAAGCTGTCCGTGAAGTGATGGCAGGGAAAAAAGCCTTTGTCGAAAATACACTTTTTGATATAAACCGGAGGCTTGCGGCAGTTTCCGTGTTTCCATCAGTTTCCGAAAAAACGGAAACAAGCGAGAGCGCGGAAACGGAGAAAAGCCCGGCATTTGATGGAACTGTGGAAACGGATGGAAGTTTAACAAACGATGGTGTATGGCTTGTACTTTCCGAGGCTGCAAGCTTTGAAAATGTGCTTGCAGACAGAGACAGGCTTTTGCTTGATATTGAAACACGTTTTAAAAAGCGCGAAAAAGCCTACCGGACAGTGCCGGAGGGACTGTTTTCGGCATTTGAGGGCTGCAGCAGTTATATGAGTGAGATTAAGTATCTTGCCTATAAGGCGGCAAGACAGCAGTTTAATGTAATGCTGACTGGTGAGAGCGGTACAGGAAAGTCACTACTTGCCCGGCAGATTCATGAAGCCGGCGGCAGCGGGGGCCCTTATGTGGAAGTCAACTGTTCGGCGCTTGCGCCGTCGCTTGTGGAAAGCGAGCTGTTTGGCTATGTGGGCGGCGCTTTTACCGGTGCGCTTTCTTCGGGACGGGAAGGTTATTTTGAAGCTGCGGACGGCGGCACGATTTTTCTTGATGAGATTGGCGAGCTGCCGTTGGAAATTCAGGTGAAGCTTTTATATGTGCTTCAAAATAAGACAATTTACAGAGTCGGTTCATCGCGGCCGACAAAGGTCAATGTCCGTGTGATCACAGCGACAAACAAGGATTTGGGGCAGGCCGTTAAAGACGGTACTTTCCGTCAGGATTTATATTACAGGCTGAATGTGTTCCCGATTCATCTGCCGCCGCTTCGTGAGCGGGGCGATGATTTATTACTGATGATTCATCGGATTTTAAGGCAGATATGTATGAACTTTAAGACCGGAGAAAAGCGGCTTTCCGGTGAGGCACAGAAAAAACTGATGGATTACAGCTGGCCGGGCAATGTCAGAGAGCTTGAAAATGTTTTGCAGCGTGCTGTGGCGCTCTGTGAGACAGATATTATTTTTGCAGAGCATATTTATATAGAGCCGCAGGCGATGGAAACTGACGGTGCAGCCGGCATAGAAGATGCGGCAGGATCAGAGTGCGCCCCGGCGCGGGATATCACCGTGCAAAGCGGCAGCGAAGTATCGGGAACGCTGAAGGAACAGCTTGAATATGCGGAGGCGGCAATTTTAAAGCGGGCACTTGAAAGATATCGCTGGAATAAGGAAGAAGTGATGAAAGAATTAAAGGTGTCAAAGACGGTACTTTATGAAAAGATAAAGAAGTATCATTTGTCAGAAAATCGGAAAAGCTGACAAAAATTCCTAAAAATCGGAAAAATGGAAAGAGTCCGTATCAAAAAACGGAAAAATTGGCAGCGTAATATAGAAAAAAGAAAGACGGAATCATCTGACGGATGAAGAAGTACAGTGATATTTCAAAAAGGTGCTGTAAAACAGATGCTGAAAAGCAAAAAACTGAATTGAAAAGCAAAAAAACAAAAGAATCTCCTGAAATTATAAAAAAATCTTCGAAATATATAAAAGTTGGCATGATAATTGCTGGATATTAAGGGCGGAGTATATATTACCGGCCAAGAGCCGCGATATATTGCAAATATACAATTTCAGGAGGTTTTTTATGATAAGAGAAATCAGAGAACATACATTATATTTTGATGGCTGTGATACGACGGCACTGGCAAAAAAATACGGAACACCGCTTTATGTTTATTCGGAAAATGATATTGTTTCAAGGTTTGATGAGTTAAAGAGAGATTTTTTAAATAAATATGAGAATACGAGAGTTGCCTATGCGGCGAAAGCTTTTTGCACCGTTGCCATGTGCCGTCTTGCGGCGCGTGAGGGGATGTGCATTGACGTTGTATCCGGCGGCGAGCTGTATACGGCAATAAAAGCAGGCATGGCGCCGGAATGTATTGAATTTAACGGCAATAATAAGCTTTATGATGAACTTTGTATGGCTGTCGATTATGGTATCGGCCGTATTATCGTGGACGGCTTGTCGGAGCTTTCCTTAATTGAGGAAATTTGTGCCGCTAAAAATAAAAAAATGAATATTTTGTTCAGAGTAACGCCGGGGGTTAAAAGTGATTCGCATGACTATATTGTGACAGGTAAGAAAGATTCGAAGTTTGGCATACCGCTGGATGATGATGTGCTTCTGCCGCTTGTAAGACAGGCGCAGGCGTCAGAATGGGTTGACTTTTTAGGATTTCATTTTCATGTCGGTTCCCAATTGTTTTCAAACGAATCACATCTTCAGGCGCTTGACATTGTTTTGAATATTGTAAAGAAAGTCACAGCAGAATGCGGATGCAGTGTCCGTGAGCTGAATCTGGGCGGCGGCTTTGGCATTACGTATACAAACGAGCAAAGACGCCCGTACAGCTATTTTCTTAATCCGATGATGGAAAGAATTGAGACGTTTTTTGAGGCGGAGCATATGAAACGCCCTGCGGTTGTCATTGAGCCGGGCAGAAGCATTGTCGGTGAGGCAGGTATAACACTCTATACGATTGGCAGTATTAAAGAAATTCCGGGAATCCGGAAATATGTTTCGGTGGACGGCGGTATGACAGATAATATACGTCCTGCGCTTTATCAGGCAGTTTACGATGCAGTCATTGCCAATAAAGCCGATGCGAAAAAAGAAGATACGGTGACCATCTGCGGCAAATGCTGTGAGAGCGGCGATGTGCTTATCCGCGATTTGAAGACCGTAAAACCTGAGGGCGGCGATGTGCTTGCCGTATTTTCAACAGGCGCTTACGGTTATTCAATGGCAAGCAATTATAATAAAAATCCGATTCCGCCGGTTGTCTTTGTAAAGGATGGCAGTGACAGACTTGTTGTTAAAGGGCAAAGCTATGAAGATATGCTTGCGAACGAATTATAAGCTTAAATATATCTGTGAATGAATGCCGGGGTTAAGTATGTCTGTGGATGAAGCAGCGGCTTAAGGCGGGCAAAACGGAGGTATTGTATGGGGAAAATGACAGAAAAAATAATAAAAATGAATTACATGAATCAGAGCGGGCGTTGGCCGACAGGGTGTGAGAGTGTGTCGGCGGTGATGGTCTTAAATCATCTTGGCATTGATATTTCGGTGGATGAATTTATTGAAAAATATATTCCGTGCCGGCCCTTTGAGTGTGTGAATGGGGTGACTTACGGGGCAGATCCGTATGTGGCGTTTGCAGGAAGTCCTTACGATGAAAATGCTTTTGGCTGCTATGCGCCGGTTATTGTATCGGCTTTTGAACGTGTTTTTAAAGATTATGAAAAAAGCTTTTCGGCAGTGGATGTGAGCGGTGTGCCGGTAGATATTCTTATTGAAAAATATGTGGACGTGGGGATGCCGGTTGTATTTTGGGCGTGTATTGATATGAAACCGCCGGTTTTTGGGCCGTCATGGAGGCTTTTTTCGGATGGAAGCGAATTTACATGGACATCCAATGAGCATTGTATGGTGCTTGCGGGCGCGGATGAAGAAAAATATTATTTTTATGATCCATGGGAAAATCATGGACTTATCGGATGGGAGCGGGCGCTTGTCGTTAAACGGCACAGCGCCCAGAAAAGTATGGCAGTTGCTGTCTGCTGTGACTGTTAAAATACAAAAGTGCAAAAAAAAGAGACAAAAGTATAAAAAAATAGTGCATAAGAGCGCAGTGTGTGCTATATTAATGGTACGGGACAAAATTTTGCCCCTAAAAATCTTTTGTTGGAGTTGAAAAAATGGGAAAATATTTTGGAACAGACGGCTTTCGAGGCGAAGCCAATGTCAATTTAACTGTAGAACATGCATATAAGGTCGGCCGCTTTTTAGGTCACTATTTCGGAAAGGAGCATCAGGCCAATATTGTTATCGGAAAAGATACAAGACGTTCAAGCTATATGTTTGAATATGCGCTTGCGGCGGGAATTACAGCAAGCGGCGCCAATGCCTGTCTGCTTCATGTGACGACGACACCGAGTGTTTCCTACGTTGTACGTACGGAAAACTTTGACTGTGGTGTCATGATTTCGGCGAGCCATAACCCTTATTATGATAACGGATTGAAAATTATTAATGCCCAGGGACATAAGATGGAGGCAGAGGTTGAGAATTTAATCGAAGCTTACATTGACAGCGGCGAGGACAATCTTCCTTTAGCAACAGGTGCGGATATCGGACGGACTGTGGATTATGCAATGGGAAGAAATCGCTATATTGGTTATTTAATTTCGATTGCGACACACTCTTTTAAAGGGAAAAAGGTGGGACTTGACTGTGCCAACGGTTCAGCGTCCTCCATTGCAAAGAGTGTTTTTGATGCGCTCGGTGCAAAAACATATGTGATTCATTCTGAGCCGGACGGAACAAACATTAATACAAACTGCGGTTCGACACACATTGAAGATTTACAGAAGTTTGTTGTTGAAAACGGACTGGATGTCGGCTTTGCTTTTGACGGTGATGCAGACCGCTGTATCGCTGTCGACGAGACAGGTCGGGAGATTAACGGCGATTTGATTTTGTATGTGTGCGGAAAGTTTATGAAAGAGAACGGTGCGCTCGCCAATAATACAATTGTCACAACTGTGATGTCAAATTTCGGACTTTATCTTGCTCTTGACGAGGCCGGTATTGCCTATGAAAAGACAGCGGTCGGCGATAAGTATGTCTATGAAAATATGGTGAATAACGGACATATGATCGGCGGTGAGCAGTCAGGCCATATTATTTTCAGTAAACATGCAAGAACCGGCGACGGTATTTTGACGGCGATTATGGTGATGGAAGTTATCATTGAAAAGAAGATGGCACTTTCAGAGCTTGTAAAGCCTGTGGAGATTTATCCGCAGAAGCTTGTAAACGTCCGTGTGAAGGATAAACCTGCGGCAAGAGCCGACGAAGATGTTGTGCGCGCTGTTGACGCAGTGACAGAGGCGCTTGGAAGCACAGGACGTATTCTTGTGAGAGAAAGCGGTACAGAACCTGTCATCCGTGTGATGGTGGAAGCAAAGACAGAGGCAATCTGTGAAAAATATGTGGCACAGGTTGTTGATGTGCTTAAAGAAAAAGGACATATTGTCGGATAAAAAAAGCGGCTTCGGCCGCTTTTTTTATGACATGGTAAATTCCCGGAAAAAATTATGTGAATTGATTTAATTCTTCGTCATATTCGTATTCGATGAATTTTAATGTACTTGTAATAACTCTTGGATTTAAGTTCAAACTTTTACACATTTCATCAAAGCTTGAGTATTCGTCCCGGAGTTTCATGTTGACAAAGCTTAAAAGCATTGCCGGATCCTTTGGAATCTGCGGATAATCAGACATAAGCTTCCTCCCTTAAAAAGCTGAAAATATTGGGAAATTTATGGTTTTGTTCCCAACATCTTCATATTATAAGACGGCTTAAAAAAAAGTACAATAGAAGTATGCCCGTTTTGTCTGAAAATTTTCTGTAAAATCTTCTTTTTCTTCGGTTTTCCATAGATTTTTTTGCGTTTTTTTGATATCGTATATAAGTAGTACATAATTTTTTGTGTGCGATAAGATGAAAAATTTGACAGGAGTTGATTTCATGATTTTAGTGACCGGCGGATGCCGCAGCGGCAAAAGCGAGTTTGCAGAAAGGCTGACAAAGACAGGCGGCAGCAGGTTTTTATATATGGCAACAGCCAAAATTACAGATGAGGCGATGGCAGAGCGTGTACGGCGCCATCAGGCGCGCAGAACGGATGCGTGGGATGTCCATGAAGGTTATGTAAACCTTGAAGATGTTTTGGTTTCGGAGGCAGAAAAGTACGATGGTATTTTGCTTGACAGTGCCTCGACAATGGTGACGAATTTATTATTTGATGATATCGGCGATGCGGATTGGGACAGCTTTGATTTTTCAACGGTCGATTATAAAGCTGCCGAAGAAAAAATCGTTGAACAGTTTCTGCGGTTTGCAGAAGCAGCAAAAACATGCGGTACAAAGCTTGTTGTTGTGACGGATGAAATTGGGCTGGGCGTTGTGCCGGACACATATCTCGGACGTGCATTCAGAGATATTTTAGGACGGATTAATCAGCTTTTGGCAGCGGCGGCAGAAGATGTATGGTTTGTTGTCAGCGGTATTCCTGTGGCAGTAAAAAAGGATGGACAGACAGCGGGAGGCATAAGATGATGAAGTATTTAGACGCATTTATTTTGGCGGTACAGCTTTTAACGAGAATACCAATTAAAAAACAGGTGGCTGTAAGCGATGATACATTGACAAAGGGCGTTATTTTCTGGCCGTTTATCGGGCTGATCACGGGCGCGATACAGCTTGGTGTTTATTATCTTCTTTCTTTTATTATGGCGCGGCCGGCAGCAGTTGTGCTGACTGTGCTGACACAGATTTTGATTAACGGCGGTTTTCATTTGGATGGCCTGTGTGATACGGCCGATGGTATTTATTCGGCGCGCACGAGAGAGCGTATGCTTGAAATTATGAAGGACAGCCGGATTGGGACAAACGGCGTGATTGCAGCATTTTTTGACATTATATTAAAAATAACACTGCTCGGACAGCTTTCACATCCGATGATCCCGATACTTTTAATGCCTGTGGCAGGAAAATTTGTTCAGGGCGTGCTAATGTATGAGGCTGTGTATGCAAGAAAAGAAGGTCTTGGCAATTCATATATCGGGAAAATCAGTTTTCCGGTTTTTATGACGATTACAGCAATCGGTACGGTGATAATCGGCGGTATTTTAGCTTTTTCCGGAAGTCCATGGCTTATTTTCGTACCGTTTATATGCCTTTTATTTGCTTTCGGCTTCAGGAGATATATTGAGGCAAAGCTTGGCGGACTGACCGGCGATATTTTAGGCGCAGGCTCGGAATTGACCGAAATTGTTTTTCTTGTGCTGATGAATATTTCAGATATATTTTTACTTATTTGATAAGACATGTCATCGGGGAAAATTTTACCACAATATCATTATGATGAGAGGCTGAAGGCAGATGAGATTTTATTTTGTGCGTCACGGACAGACGGATTATAATGTGAAAAATGCTTATTATGGCAAAAGCGATATTGCATTAAATGACTGCGGACGGACTCAGGCGGCACAGGTCGCGGCACTTCTTGAAAATTGCCGTTTTGATGAAATATGGGCCAGTGACATGAAAAGAGTGACAGAAACAGTTGACATTATTTTGGGGCGGTATGGCGGAGACGAAAGCAGTGTGCCGGATGGCAGCGGCGTCAGAGAGAATAGCAGGCCGCGCAGACGAACATTTCCGGATTTTCGGGAAATGGATTTCGGAAAATGGGAAGGACTTGATTATAAAGCGGTTCAGTTGTGTTTTCCGGAGGATTTTAAGCGGTGGTCTGACGACTGGAAAAGGGCAGCGCCCACCGGCGGCGAATGTTTTGCACAGTTTTTTTGCCGGGTGAAGACGTGCTTTGAGCAGCTGATGGCACAATGCGGTGACGGTGACGGGCATATATTAGTGGCAGCGCACAACGGCACACTGAGAATCTTGTTTGCACTGATGATGGGACTTTCAATGGATGGCACATGGCATTTTAATTTTGAACAGGATGCCTACAGTGTTGTCGATTATGAATATCATAATTTTACAGTAAGAAAGATAAACAGCCGGGAGAAGGTCACCGGCTTTGGGAGGTTTTAATATGAATTTAGAAACAGCAGTATCAATGATAAAACCGCTTGATGCGTCAGCGATGACAGAAGCGTGGCAGGTATGGGATAATAAGTGTATTCCTCTTAGAAGTCTCGGACGGCTTCAGGAAATTGTTGTCCGGCTTGCAGGAATGTCGGGAACACCTTATCCGGTACTTGGGAAAAAGGCAGCGATTGTCATGGCAGCCGATAACGGTGTCATTGAGGAGGGCGTGACACAGGCAGATCATCATGTGACGACGACTGTTGTCTGCAATATGACACATGCGGATGCGACGATAAGTATTTTATCACGGATGGCAGGTGCAGATGTATTTCCGATTGATATCGGCATCAAGGATGATTTTGAGTGCGCGGGTGTTACGGATAAAAAAGTCATGCATGGGACAGATAATATGACGAAAGGACCTGCAATGCCGCGTGAAAAGGCTATTGAGGCTATTGAGACAGGGATTCAGACAATTTTTGATTTAAAAGAAAAAGGCTATGGTCTTTTTGCCACCGGAGAGATGGGCATCGGCAATACAACAACGAGCAGCGCCATGGCTTCTGTTTTTTTAGAAATGCCTGTGGAGGCGGTGACAGGCCGGGGCGCCGGACTTTCAACACCGGGACTTGCACGAAAAATTAATGCCATTAAAAAAGCGATTGAGGTCAACCGTCCGGATAAAGAGGATGCCATTGATGTGCTCTCAAAGGTGGGCGGTCTTGACATTGCAGGGCTTGCAGGCTGTTTTATCGGTGCGGCGGCAGCAGGGCTTCCGATTGTAATTGACGGCTTTATTTCATCCGTAGCGGCGCTTTGTGCGGTAAAAATTGCACCGGGGGCGCGGGATTATATGTTTCCGTCCCACGTATCGGCGGAACCGGCCGGCAATCTTGTGCTTGAACATCTTGGCATGGAGGCACTGCTTCATGCAGGAATGTGTCTCGGTGAGGGCAGCGGCGCGGTAGCCTGCTTTAAGTTTTTTGATGAGGCGCTGGAGGCTTACGAGAAGCTTCCGACCTTTGAAAAAGGAAATGTAGAGGCATATCAGCCTTTAGTATAGAGGTGACAGACATGGATTTATTTGAATATATGAGTGAAACCGCAAAGGAAAAGGAGTCGCCCTTAGCGTCGAGAATGCGGCCGGTGACATTGGATGAGATTGCGGGGCAGCAGCATATTATTGGAAAGGATAAGCTGCTGTATAGGGCGATAAAGGCCGATAAGTTAAGCTCAATTATTTTGTACGGCCCGCCGGGCACAGGAAAGACGACCATTGCAAAGGTCATTGCCAATACGACAAAGGCGGCGTTTACGCAGATTAATGCGACCTGCGCCGGGAAAAAGGATATGCAGGAGGTTGTGGCGGCGGCAAAGCAGAACCTTGGCATGTACGGACAGAAAACAATTTTATTTATTGATGAGATTCATCGGTTTAATAAGAGCCAGCAGGATTATTTGCTGCCTTTTGTGGAGGACGGCACGGTCATTTTAATTGGCGCCACAACGGAAAATCCATATTTTGAGGTTAATTCAGCGCTGATTTCCCGATCAATTGTTTTTCAGCTTAATCCGCTGACAGCGGAGGATATTAAAGGGCTGATCAAAAAAGCGGTCTATGATACGCAAAAGGGGATGGGCGCCTATAATGCAGAAATAGATGAAGCTGCTCTTGATTTTCTTGCGGATATTTGCAACGGTGATGCCAGAAAGGCGATGAATGCCGTCGAGCTTGCTGTTTTGACAACAGACCGCTCGGAAGACGGAAAAATACATATTACCCTTGATGTCGCTTCGGAGTGTATACAAAAGCGGGTGATTAAATATGATAAGGATGGCGATAATCATTACGATACGATATCGGCATTTATTAAAAGCATGCGGGGTTCCGATCCGGATGCAGCGCTTTACTATCTTGCGCGGATGATTTATGCCGGGGAGGACGTCACCTTTATTGCACGGAGAATTATGATTTGTGCATCGGAGGATGTGGGCAATGCCGATCCGCAGGCGCTCTGTGTTGCTGTGGCGGCGGCGCAGGCGGTTGAGCGGCTCGGAATGCCGGAGGCACGGATCGTGCTTGCACAGGCGGTGACCTATGTGGCATGTGCACCAAAGAGCAATGCGGCGTATCTTGGCATTGATAAGGCACTTGAAACAGTGCGGACAACAAAGACAGCGGCGATTCCGCCGTATTTGCAGGATGCCCACTACAAGGGTGCGGCAAAGCTTGGACATGGTATTGGCTACAAATATGCCCACGATTACAAAAATCATTATGTAAACCAGCGATATCTTCCTGATGATTTAAAAGACAGTGTTTTTTATGATATCGGCGATTTGGGTTATGAGGCAAAAATGAAGGCACTTCAGAAAAAAATCAAGGAAGAAGCACAAGAAAAGGAAGAAGTGTAAGAAAGAGTATAAAGAAAGCATCAGAGAGACAGCATCAGAAAGACAGCATCAGAAAGACAGAGAGGATACAAAGATGGAACTATATATTTTCAGACACGGGCGTACCGTGTGGAACGCAGCCGGAAAAATACAGGGCAGCACAGATATTGAGCTGACAGAGGAAGGCCGGCAGATGGCAGAGGAAACCGCTAAAAATATTAAAAATATTCATTTTGATGCCATTTATTCAAGCCCGCTAAAAAGAGCTTATGAAACCGCCTGTATTTTAAAGGGCAATCGGCAGATGGAAGTTGTTAAAGATGACAGACTGAGGGAATTAAATTTCGGTGTGCTTGAAGGTACAAGCTTTATGAATATTAAGGAGGGCGGTGCAGACGGAAGATATAGGGTATTTTTTACGCGTCCTGAACTTTATGAGCGGCCGGAGGGCGGTGAATCGCTGGAGGAATTGTGTGAACGCGGACATTCTTTTTTAGAAATGATTTATGAGACATATCCGGAAGATGCAAGAATTATGATTGTCGCGCACGGCGCCATGAATAAGGCACTTCTTAAAAATATACGCGGTCTTGAAATGAAGGATCTGTGGTATGGCCGCCTTCAGCAAAATTGTGCGGCAACGATTGTAAAGCTTTATAAAGACGGTTTTGAAGTTGTTGACGAGAGCAGAATATTTTATTCATTGTGAGGTGTTAAAATGGAAAATGCAAAACGAATGATTGTGATTTCATTGGACGCTGTCGGCGGTATGGATGAAGCTTATCTCAGGACGCTTCCCCATTTTAAAGCTTTTATGGACGGCGCGGCCATATGCACAAATGTAAAAAGCGTTTATCCGAGTATTACATATCCGGCACATACATCGATTGTGACCGGACGTCATCCTAAAAATCACGGTGTCATTAACAATACGTTTCTCCAGCCAAACCGGCAGTCACCGGACTGGTACTGGCAAAGAAAGTATATTCAGGGGACAACGCTTTACGATGAAGCAATAAAAAAAGGAATGCGCGTGGCGGCGCTTTTATGGCCTGTGACGGCAAAATCAGCCATCCAGTACAATATGCCGGAAATATTTGCAAACCGCCCGTGGTCGAATCAGATTACGACGTCTCTTTTTAACGGAACACCATCTTATCAGGCAGTGCTTAATGCAAAATTCGGACACTTAAGAGACGGCAAGCGTCAGCCGCAGCTTGATAATTTTGTTCACGAAAGTCTTTTGTATACACTTGAAAAATACAGGCCGGATTTAACGTTCGTGCATTTTACGGATGTGGATACAAACCGTCACATTCACGGCGTACATTCTAAAGAGGCAAGGGAGGCGATGGCGCGCCATGACAAACGTCTCGGCGAGATTTTTGAGCTGCTTCACCGGCTTAATATGGCAGAGGACACGAATATCATTATTCTCGGAGATCATTATCAAAAGGATGTTGAGAAAATTATTTACTTAAACCATGTGCTTGTCAGTCATGGTTATATGACTGTAGAAAATGATAAGGTGACAGACTGGAAAGCAATTTGTAAAAATTGCGACGGCAGCGCTTATATTTATTTGAAAAAGGGTTTTGGCCATCTTCATGATGAACTGTATAATCTGCTCAAAGATGTAAGTGCCCGTGAAGACAGCGGCATTGAGAGGGTATATACCCATACAGAAGCTGTACAAAAGGGGGCAGACAGGCAGTGTGCCCTGATGGTCGAGGCAAAGGACGGCTGCTATTTTCTTGATTCATGGCGTGTATTCAGTGAAAATGTCCAGGCTGAATCGGATGAATTAAATTCAGAAGGACTTCGGGCAGTTCACGGTTATGATCCGGAAAAGGAGGATTATGCCACAATCTTTATGGCAAAAGGGCCGGATATTGCGCCGGATGTTACGGTTGAAAAAATGCGCCTTATCGACGAGGGGCCGACAATGGCAAAGCTTCTTGGGCTTGAATTAAAGGAGGCTGACGGAAAGGCTGTTGATGCATTTTGGGGATGTGCAAAACAGGGAGGTTGATGTAATGTTCAAAAATATTTCAAAAAAGAGCTGAGCTGGATTTTTTATGACTGGGCCAATTCCGCTTACACGATGGTTGTGACATCGACGATTATGAGCCTTTATTTTTTAAGCGCCGCTACAGCGGCACTTGAGGGACAGGTGGAAAATCCGGCGGTGACTGCCAATGCGTACTGGGGCTTCGGAAACTCGGTAGCGACTGTGGCAATCGTTATTTTATCGCCGATTTTAGGAACGCTGGCCGATTATAAAGGAAAGAAAAAACGGTATTTTAACTTCTTTTTGGCAACCGGTCTTATTTTTACATTAATGCTGGCTTTTGTGCCGAGTAAATGGTGGCTTGCACTTTTAATTGTCTTTGTTCTTTCGACCATCGGTTATACAGGCGCGAATATTTTCTATGATGCTTTTTTAGTTGACGTCAGTGAAGATAAAGATATGGACAGAATATCCAGCCTCGGTTATGCACTCGGCTATATCGGAAGTACAATTCCGTTTATTGCCTGTATGGTGCTCGTCGTTTTAGCGACACTTGGCATTGCGCCGTTTTCAGTGGAAACATCTTATAAAATTTCATTTGTCGTTACCGTTTTATGGTGGGGCGCTTTCAGCCTTCCAATTATTAAAAATGTGCATCAGCGCTACGGTATTGATCCGGAGCCGCATTATATCCGTCAGAGCTTTGCAAGAATCGGTCATACGTTAAAGGAAATACGGCAGCATAAGGCTATCTTTATTTTCCTGCTTGCCTATTTTTGCTACATCGACGGTGTGGATACAATTATCAAAATGGCGACAGCCTATGGCAGCACGATCGGTATCGGAAGCATTATGCTTTTAATTATTCTTTTAGTGACACAGTTTGTTGCTTTTCCGTTTGCAATTATATACGGTAAGGCTGCACAGAAATTCGGGACAAGAAAAACACTTTACTTTGGTATCCTTACATATTGCGTCATCTGCGTTGTGGCATTTTTCATGTCACCGGATAAAGATGTAAAAACACTGACGATTATGTTCTGGATTCTTGCAATGCTCGTAGGCACTGCCCAGGGTGGCATACAGGCATTGAGCCGTTCATATTTCGGACGTCTTATTCCAAAAGATAAAGCCAATGAATTTTTTGGTTTCTATAACATTCTCGGAAAATTTGCTGCCATTATCGGCCCGGTATTATTCGGCGCCATCTCAATGGCAACAGGCAAAGCAAACTATGGCGTTGCAAGTATCATCATCCTCTTTGTCGCAGGGGCAATCATATTCAGATTCGTGCCGGATGAAGGAAAAGAAAATTGAGGGCTGTCGACACAACATATTGGAAACTGTACTGTTGATATTTTACCTGCAAGGGCAGCCATATCATTTTTTGTGACACGCGGCGACTTTCTATGAGCGCCGCGCGCCTATGGACGGCATTCGCCAAAACTCGCTTCGCTCAAACACAGGCTCGGTGCCGTC
>USSL01000012.1 GCA_900557175.1 uncultured Eubacteriales bacterium | reverse complement strand
TACACGAAAAGGGAGGTCAATGCTCTTTTTATTTGCAAACCTCCAATAAATCAAGATTTTAAAGGATTTAAAACAATAAAAAACAGGTAGTTTTTGACACTACCACCCGTATGCTGGAGGGATAGCTATGACAAAGCAGGAATATATTAAAGAAATTATGCGCGGTCTGGATTTGAAAAAATCTGAGAAAAAGAGGATAGAGGCCGATTTAGACAGTGACATTCAGGCAGCGTTGGAGCAGGGCGAATCGATGGATGAAGTCATTCGGCGCATCGGAGAGCCGGAGGAAGTCGCAGAGGAGTTTATGGCCGGTTCGGGCCGGGGACATCATGAGGCAAGATATGTGAAGATACTTAAGTTTGTACTTCTTGCCTGCGTGATTTTTGTGGCCGGTTTTCTTATGAATGCGGTGCTTCTGCGGATTACAGAGGGCATGGGCAGTTCAGATTATAAGTCGTCCTTTTATCAGAGCATATGCTGGCTTGTGCTTTTAATTGTATTAATTGTTGTAGAAATTGCAACGCTTGGTCTGACAACGATATGGTTTGCCGGCGGTGCGCTCATCGGTCTGATATGTGCGCTGTTAAACTTTAATGTAGTTATTCAGGTTTCTGTATTTTGTATTGTCAGTGGCGTACTTCTTTTTATTACACGGCCGATTGCCGTCAAGTATTTCAATAAGACACGAGAGCGGACAAATGCCGACAGCCTTATTGGGCGGACGGCGGTTGTCACGGAGGATATTGATAATACACACGGGACAGGTGAGGCTGTGGTGGCCGGTATGATATGGACGGCCCGCGCGTCCGTTGAAAATCATAAAATTTTAAAAGGCGATACAGTGGAGATTTTAAATATCAGCGGGGCGAAGCTTATCGTCAGAAAAAAATAACAGGAGGTTTACGTTATGGAAATTATCATTGCTGCTATTGTAATTATTGTGCTGCTGCTTCTTTTGGCATCCTGTATCAGGATTGTGCCTCAGGCACAGGCATACGTTATCGAGCGCCTCGGTGCTTATCAGAGCACATGGTCGGTTGGTTTTCATTTAAAATTGCCGATTGTGGATAAGGTGGCAAAGAAAGTCATTCTTAAAGAGCAGGTTGTGGATTTTGCGCCGCAGCCGGTAATCACAAAGGATAATGTCACAATGCGTATTGATACCGTTGTTTTTTATCAGATTACAGATCCGAAGCTATACTGCTACGGTGTTCAGAATCCGATTATGGCAATTGAGAATCTTACAGCAACAACACTCCGTAACTTAATCGGTGAATTAGAGCTTGATGAATCTTTGACATCAAGAGAAATCATTAATGCAAAGATGCGTTCAACATTGGATGTTGCCACAGATCCGTGGGGCATTAAGGTCAACCGTGTCGAACTCAAAAATATTATTCCGCCGGCGGCAATTCAGGATGCGATGGAGAAGCAGATGAAGGCTGAGCGTGAGCGCCGTGAAGCAATTCTTATTGCAGAGGGCGAGAAGCGTTCGGCAATTCTGAGTGCCGAAGGTCATAAAGAGTCTGTCATTTTACAGGCCGAGGCCGACAAGCAGGCAGCGATTCTCCGTGCAGAGGCAGTCAAGGAGGCAAAGATTCGCGAGGCCGAAGGTGAAGCGACAGCCATCTTGAAAATCCAGCAGGCCAATGCCGACGGTATCAAGTTTTTAAAAGATGCCGGCGCAGACGCTGCAGTGCTTCAGATTAAGAGCCTTGAGGCTTTTGAAAAGGCCGCAGATGGCAAAGCAACAAAAATTATTATCCCTTCAGATATTCAGGGCATTGCGGGCCTTACAAAATCAATTGTGGAAGTCGCAAAGGACAGTACAAACTAAATGATGGAACAGACAGCCCCGGTGCATTGGCGCCGGGGCTTTTTTGGGCTGTAGCTATGCCCGGTACGGTAAAAGTATGATGCTCTACATTTTTAGGATGGACGTTTTTTTAAAAATATGGTAATATTTCGTATATTATTTATGGAAAGAGGCATTTTAAAAATGGCAAAAGAGCTTAATCGAAATGTATATCTGGATAATCTTAAAGGGCTGCTTATTATTTTAGTTGTTGTCGGCCATTTTACAGATATAGCCCTTGATGATTCCGAAGCAATGGAAAGTCTGTTTCTTATGATTTACTCATTTCATATGCCGCTGTTTATATTTATTAACGGTCTTTTATGTAAAAAAATTGTTTCAGACAGGGCGCGCGTGCTCGATAAGGTGGTTGTTTTCGGCGGATTGTATGTGATGCTTAAGGCTGTGCTTTACTTTACGCGGACAGTGATTGGCCACGAGGATATTAATTTTCATCTGTTTGAGGAGGATGGCGTGCCGTGGTATCTTTTCGCAACGGCAGCCTATTATGTGATTTCATATATTTTGAGAAATATTAATAAAAAGTGGCTGCTTGCTTTGTCGGTACTGCTTGCGCTCTTAGTCGGCTATGATCCAGATGTCAATGATGTGCTTGTGATGTCAAGAATTATTATTTTTTATCCGTTTTTCCTTTTAGGATGGATGCTTGATGTCAGACGGCTGACAAATTTTATGAAAAAGGGATGGCTCAAAATCTGTGGGATTGCCGGCATCGCCGGGTTTTCACTGCTTTGTATTTTTAACAGGGAAACGATGTATGAGCTCCGGCCGATGTTTACCGGGAGAAACGGCTATGAAACAATTGATGATGTCGCCTGTGCAGAGCCGATATTCAGAATTGTGGCTTATCTTATAAGCTTCCTGATGTGCTTTTTTGTCATGGCGGCTATGCCGCATATAAAGCTTGGATTTTTAAGCACAATGGGACGGCGTACACTGGCAGTTTTTGTACTGCACCGGCCGGTGCTGTATTGTCTGACATATGCAGATGTGCTCGTATGGCTGCGGGATAATATCGGTTGGACAGCAGGCAATGTCGTGTGGCTTATGATGGGTGTGCTTTTGGCGGTTCTGTTGTCGGCGCCGGTATTTACAAGGGCTGTGAATAAGGTTTTGGATATGAGAAAAGAGTGCGCGTGAGCGCACTCTTTTCTCATATCTCTATAATATACTTTTCATAAGCGTTGACAATTTTTGTGCCGTTATATTCGCTTTCGCGGGTGTGCTTGCGTCCGTAGTTCATGTGGACGTGGCCGTGGATGAAATATTTTGGTTTATATTTATCCAAAAGCTTGACAAAGCCGGTGAAGCCTTTGTGCGGTAAATCATCGCCGTCATTTAAGCCGTAGGCCGGTGCGTGTGTAATAAGAATATCGAAGCCGCGCCTGCGCAGCAGCTGCGGCGTAAGGCGTAAAATACGGGCGTTCATATCGTACTGGGAGTATTGGTACGGTCCGTCCTTGTAGCGCAGTGAGCCGCCCAGTCCGAGAATACGGATGCCGTTAAATGTATAGATTTTATCATCGATACAAATACATCCCTCAGGAGGGATCGTCTTGTAGGCCGCGTCGTGGTTGCCGTGGACATAGAGTACCGGGGCATGGGTAAAGCTGGCGAGAAAGGACAGATAGTGGCTGTCCAGATCTCCGCACGATATGATGAGGTCTATATTTTCAAGTTTGCTTTTGTCAAAGTAGTCCCATAATGATTCGGACTCTTTATCTGCAAGTACTAAAATTTTCATATCCTTAAAACCTTTTCTAAACTAATCTGCATCTAAAACGCCCTGAAGAAGGACAATCGGACGGGCTTCTTCTTTTAACTCGTCGATGCTTGGAATTGAGCCGATAACATTTTCGGCGAGCCAGTCCATTTTGATAATTTCTTCAGGCGTTAGTACGTCCTTTGCTCCGGTCTGGATGATGCCTTCCTGAGCATAGAGTGCGCCGGAAAACGGGTTGAAGTCGCCGGTACATATGGTCTGCTTTAAAAGGTTGATCAGACGCTTTGTGCCAATCGGAAGACGTTCTGAGTAAATGACGTCAATGACGCCGGCAGACATGCCCCACCAGTAATTGATGGCCTGTGTTGTGCCGGAAATATCATCATTTTTCCATGTGCCGTTTAAAATACTTTTAATAATCAGCTCATACATAGCGCCCCAATGCCATACAGGCATGGATAAGTTGACAGGGGTGCTGCCGTCGGTATAGTAAAGACCAAACTGTCTTGAAATATGTTCCGGTGTAATCATTTCTTTGTTGGAAATGTAGTGGACATCGTTGTCACGGAAATTTTTCTCAATATCCCGGCCTTTGACCGTTGACCATTCAAGGTAAACCTTTGCACGCGGATTGACAAGTTTGGCGCCGAGGGCAAAAGCATTAATATTGGCGGTCATACCGTAGATCGGATAGTCGGCGATATAGCCGAGCCGGCCGTTTTCGGCAAGGGCGCCCGCAATGGCACCGGTCAGAAATTTTGCTTCATACATACGTCCGTAATAGGTGCGGATATATCTGTGTGATGTATTCAATGAGCAGTTGAGGATTCTTATATCCGGGTGGTCGATGGCTGCTTTTAAGCTGGCGCCGAGAAGCTGCGGCGTCGTTGTAAAAATGGTGTCGTAGCCATCATGAATCGCCATGTCGATGACATCATAGGCATTTTCAGGGAGCACGTTTTCGATGCAGCAAGTTTCAATTTTATCGCCGAAAACCTGTTCCGCATGGGTTCGCCCAAGCTCATGGCCATAAGTCCATGCCGATGTTTTTGTTGATTTGTCATGAATAAAAGCCGCCCGCACCTTTGACGGTGTTGGTGAAATAAGCTTGGACAAAAGTGTCTGGCGCGGCGCGTCATCATTTGGCTGCATGACAAGTGCAATCGGTTCTTCCTCCTGATGCATGAGAAACTCATCCCATATTTTGGAGAGATTTGTCCGGAGCTCAGACGGCTGTGCATCTAAAAGCTGCGGATAGCCGTAAATCGTAATGTAGGCAAGCATGGCGTCAGCCTTTGTGATGGAAAGTTTTTTACCGCCTTTGGCGTCATATTCTTTTGAAAAATGCAGATAGGATGAACGGAAGAAAGCTTTTTCTTCACTTGTCCATACGTGTTCAGTGCTTCCTGCAACAATTTCCATCAGTTTTTTAAAGCTGCCTTCTTTTGAAAATTCAATATAATTAATGCCTGTCACTTTATAAAAATCCAAAAATTCATAGTACAGGACAATGTCAAGGTCGTTTGGATCATATTTCGGAACATAACGTGTGACAGTGCCGTAAACACTGACGCCGTTTAAAAATTTGGATACGCTGACACGTTTGTTGCCCTCAACAATATAGAAACGGTTCATGAATTCATAGGCTTTGACCGGATCTCTTTGTCCGATATCAAGCATAGAGTCATAAAGATGTGTCCATTTTAGGGCAAATTCGGTCGTGTCCTCTAAAAGCGGCATAAAATTGCCGGCAAAGGCTGTCGTGCGGCCCTGAGTGCTTGTGCCTACAATAAGCTCAAGCGGAATATCGACGAGTCCGAGGTCTGTACGTGTTTCAATATCTGTGTGAGATAAAAGGTCATCCAGCACAGGCAGGTAAGGATATTCGCCGTTTGTGAGACGGGAACGATATTCCTTCTGACCAAGCCGGAGCGCTTTTTCATAATCTGAGCTTGCCATAATCCACCTCCGTGAAAGCTTTGAATGATCCTAAAAAGGGAGCTATAGAAAGATAGCTGCTTCCAAAAATATTGTATGAGTTCAGACGTGTGCTCTTCCGATCTCTATTGTAAAGGAAAAACAAATATCTTTCAAGGCGTTGGAACGGAAAAAATTTTGTAAAAATGATTACATGAGCGGCGCAAACGGCAGGAATATACTTTCCATGAAATGTTCTTTCTGACTCCGGTTTTTAAATTGTTCCCACGTATAAGGCGTACAATGGGATATATCGTTGTCATAAATAGAATTATATTTTTGTACAAGCTTATTTTCATAGAAAACACCGCATACTTCATCATCGACCATCAGACTTCGCATATCCATATTTACAGAACCGATGCAGCATAATTCGTCGTCAACAGTCATTGTTTTTGCATGAATATACCCTTTGTATTTATAGACCTTTGTACCATATTCCAAAAGCTGGCCGCTGTAGTAATTTGTGACCGGATCAAGAAAGAAGCTTGCCTTGATGCCCGGAATCATAAGTTCAATTTCAACACCGGAAGCGGCGGCTGTTTTAAGGGCGTCAAGAATGGAGGCATCCGGTATAAAATAAGGCGACTGGATGCGGATACGCTTTTTGGCGCTTCGGATCATACTTAAATAACACATTTTGACGGCTTCCTTGTCGGTATCGACGCCGCCGGCAATAAATTGGCATAAAGATGAAGTTTCATTATATGTCGGACGTTGCATCTGATTGATGTAAGCAATCGTATATTGCCAGTCGCGGCGCTTGATGGAACAAATCCAGTCTTTTAAAAAATAGGTTGTCAAAACAGAGGCGCATGAGCCGACAAGACGGATCTGCGTATCCCGCCACGGATTTTTGACTTTATCCATATTTGCATATTGTTTTCCGATGTTCATGCCGCCGATATAAGCAATTTTCTGATCAATAGATACAATTTTTCTATGGCTTCGGTAATGTGTAAAATATGGTTTGACGCGGACAACCTTTCCGCCTGCGTCAATGAGCGGTTTAAACATCTTTTGTGGTGTGGACAAATTGGCAATGAAATCACACATTACCCATACCGTAACACCTTCTTTAGCTTTTTGTGTCAGAAATTTTACGAGGTCTTCACCGACCGTATCATGGTGAATCGTATAAAATTCTATGAAAATACTTTTTTTGGCTTGTCTGATATCATGGAACAGCTGTGTATAGTGGCTTCTGCCGTTTGTAAAAAAGTCAGTCTGTTCACAGCAGGTCAGCGGACTTGCATTATAGACCGTATTAAAATGGGAAACCTGTAAATTGGCTGCGGATAGCCGGTTTTCATCAATAGAAGCCGGCGCCGGCAAATGAACATTGTAAGGCTGTTTTTTTAACTTATTTTTCCTGAAAGCAGCAGTCAGCTTAATGGCGGCGGTGCTTCCGAAGATAAGATATAAAATCGTGCCTGCATAGGGCACACAAATCATAATAACTACCCATAGAAGTGCTTCTGTCGGACGTTTGCGTTCAACAAAAATAACCATAAGGATTAAAGAAATATAAATGATAAATAAAATTAGATGCAGCATATCAATACCCCCCTGTTATTGTGTATCTAATACTATAATACGATGATGGATAGGGGGCTCGTCAACATAATTATTCTAAAATTTCTATGAACTCTGATAATTATGGGAAAATATAACGAAAATAACAACTTTTCTTTTTTGGACTTTTTGATATAATGATGTTTGTATTAAAAGGTTATTTTAGACAGGAGTAATATTTTGAGAGAGACAGTAAAAAATCACCGCAGGCCGAGAGGAACGGCAGTAAAGAATCACCGCGGGCCGAAAGGAACGGCGGCAAAAAACAGGCGGATGTCCGGCGGGACGGCAGTTTATAAAAAGAAGATTCAGATAAAACTGATTGCGGCGGGAATATGTCTTGCAGCTGCCGTTTTATTGCAGCTTGCGGCAAGAAATTTTTCCGGTTTTGCAGAATTTTATGCAGCGTATATTTATCCGGTATGGGTGAATACTTTAGGAAGACTGATGGCATTTTTTCCTGTATCTATGGTGGAAATTTTGCTGTATATACTTATTTTTTTAAGTGTGCTCTGGCTGATAAGGCTTGTGTTTTTCAGAAAAGGCCGGCGCAGGCAGACAGCATTGCAGGGCTTTTTGACAGCGATTGTTTTTGCATCGGCTCTGTTTTTATCTTATACAGTGAATTGCGGCATTAATTATCACAGACATACATTTGCCGAGGAAAGCGGCCTTGAGATGAAGGAAAGACCGGCAGAAGAACTTCTGGCGCTTTGTGAAAAGCTGACGGATGAGGTGAACGGCTATTCTGCACAGATTAAGCGGAATAAGAAAGGGCTTTGTGTGCTTGAGACAGAGCAGGAGGCGCGGGCTGTTTCGGCAATGCAGGCAGCTGCCGGGGAATTTCCGGCGCTTGACGGCTATTATCCAAAGCCTAAAGGCGTTATTGTGTCACAGATTTTATCTTATCAGCAGCTGACCGGTGTTTATTCGCCGTTTACGGTGGAGGCTAATTATAACAGGCATATGATATCCTACAATAAACCATTTACGATGTGCCATGAGCTGTCGCATCTGCGCGGTTTTATGAGAGAAGATGAAGCTAATTTTATTGCTTATATCGCCTGTATGGCTTCGGATGATATTGATTTTAATTACAGCGGTGCCCTGACAGGATGGGTGTATGCCACGAATGCGCTGTATAAAGTGGACGAGGTTTCATATCATATGCTTTATGAGCGGCTTCTTCCGGAAGTGAAGGCAGAGCTCGCGGCAAATAGTGCATTTTGGGACAGCTATGATGGAAAGATTGCCGAGGCGGCAGATAAAGTCAATGATACATATTTAAAGGCAAATAATCAGACCGATGGTGTCCAAAGTTACAGCAGAATGGTCGATTTAATGTTAGCCTATGAAGATAGAGGAGGAAACAGCGATGATGATATCAACTAAAGGGCGTTATGCCTTAAAAATTATGATAGATTTAGCAGAAAATACAGGAGAGCGTCCTGTCAGCATTAAAAGTATTTCGGGAAGACAGGATATTTCGGTAAAGTATATTGAGCAGATTATATCGTCGCTTGTAAAGTCAGATCTCGTAAAAAGCGTGCGCGGCAGTCAGGGCGGTTATTTTCTGACGCGATGCCCAAAGGATTATTCGGTCGGCGAGATTTTAAGAGCGGCTGAGGGCGGCATATCTCCTGTAGAATGTGTGAGTGCGGATAAAACACCGTGTGAAAAGGAGAATATATGCCTGCTGCGTCCGCTTTGGGAAGAATTGGATGAAGCTGTCAATAAGGTGCTTGACAGTCATTCACTGGCAGACCTTATGTGCAGAAATTAGTTTTTCAATCATGGAATAATTCATCTGTCAATCTGCCAACAATTCATCTTGACAACGGCCGGAGTCAGTGCTAATATAAAAACATAACAAATCATACTTAATGACTAGGAATTAAAAATAAACTATTTTTCAGGAGGAAAATTTCCATGAGCAGAGTTGTTTATTTAGATAATGCGGCGACAACAAAGACAAGCCCGGAAGTCTTAAAAGCGATGCTTCCGTATTTTAGTGAGCATTACGGCAATCCGAGCAGTATTTACAGCATTGGCGGCGAGGCAAAGATGGCGGTCGATGATGCGCGGGCAGCTGTTGCCAAAGCTATCGGCGCAAAGCCGGAGGAAATTTATTTTACAGCCGGCGGTTCAGAGGCAGATAACTGGGCGATTAAGATGTCTGCTGAAAATCTTTCTAAAAAAGGAAAGCATATCATTACATCGGCAATCGAGCATCATGCAGTGCTTCATACGTGCGAATATCTTGAAAAGCACGGTTTTGAGGTGACGTATGTCGGCGTGGATGCGGACGGTATTATTAAACTGGACGAGCTGGAAGCGGCGATTCGCCCGGATACGATTCTTATTACAGTGATGGCGGCCAATAATGAAATCGGTACACTTCAGCCGGTCAGAGAAATCGGAGCCATTGCAAAGAAGCACGGCGTTCTTTTCCATACAGATGCGGTTCAGGCGTTTGGACATTGCCCGATTGATGTGAATAAGGATAACATTGATATGTTAAGTGCCAGCGGTCACAAGATTAACGGCCCTAAGGGTATCGGATTTTTATATGTACGAAAAGGCATCCGTCTGACAAATCTGATCCATGGCGGACAGCAGGAGCGCGGACGCCGTGCCGGTACTGAAAATGTTCCGGGTATTGTCGGACTTGGCGCGGCTGCGGCTGAGGCAGTGGCAAAGATGGATGCGCGGGCAGCCTATGAAGCAGAGCTTCGGGATTATATGATTGCGCGTATTCTCAAGGAAATTCCGTATGTGCGCCTTAACGGCCACAGTCAGAAGCGGCTTCCGAACAATGTTAATGTAAGCATCCGTTTTATTGAGGGCGAGGCTCTTTTGATGATGCTTGATATGAAGGGTATTTGCGGCTCCAGTGGTTCAGCATGTACATCGGGTTCTCTTGATCCGTCTCATGTGCTTTTAGCGATCGGTCTGCCTCATGCTATTGCCCATGGTTCATTAAGACTGACATTGAGCGACGAGACAACAAAGGAAGATGTAGATTATACAGTGGATGAATTAAAGAAAATTGTAGAGCGCTTAAGAGGTATGTCACCGCTCTATGAAGATTTTGTAAAACACGGAACAGAAGAATTTTAAGAAGCGGAGGAAAGATGATGTATAGTGAAAAGGTGTTAGACCATTTTGAAAATCCGAGAAATATGGGTGAAATTGAAAATGCCAGCGGCGTAGGTACGGTAGGCAATGCCAAGTGCGGCGATATTATGAGAATGTATCTTGATATTGATGATAACGGCATTATTCAGGACGTTAAGTTTAAAACATACGGCTGCGGTGCGGCTGTAGCGACAAGCAGCATGGCAACAGAGCTTGTGAAGGGCAAGACAATTCAGGAAGCTTTAAAGGTAACAAATAAAGCTGTGATGGAAGCGCTTGACGGGCTGCCTCCGGTAAAGATCCACTGTTCACTGCTTGCCGAGGAAGCGATTCATGCAGCGCTTTGGGATTATGCTGAAAAGCATGGCATTACAATTGAGGGACTTGAAAAACCGAAGGCAGATATCAGCGAATAAAAATTGTTTTTTGGTAAATATTCCATATTGACAAATTGGATTTCAGGGTGTCGCAGTTGCGGCACCCTGATTTTTTGCCGTAAAATCAAGGGTTTTGTAAAAATACTATATATTGTGTCAAAAAACTTATAAAAACTATATTTTGTGTAGTTTTCCGTATAGCTTTTTATGGAAGGCAGTGATATAATGGACATCGGTTCAAAAACAAAGACGCCGTAAGGCGTGGGATATAGATGAAGGAGAATGATTAGGATGAGGATTATTAAAAGAGACGGACGGGAAGTGGCGTATAACCGGAGTAAGATTATAATGGCGATCAGCAAAGCGAATGCAGAGGTGCCGGACGAGGAAAAGGTGACAGAAGATAAAATTGAGGAAATTGTCACATATATTGAGAGTAAAAACCGCAAGCGTATGCTTGTTGAGGATATACAGGATATTATCGAGCAGCGTCTCATGGCAGAGGGTAAGTTTGACTTGGCGAAAGCGTATATTATTTACCGCTACAAAAGAGAACTTGTGCGTAAGGCAAATACAACGGATGATTCAATTCTTAGCCTGATTAAAAACAGCAATAAGGATGTCATGGAGGAAAACTCCAATAAAAATGCGGTTGTCGCTTCAACCCAGAGAGATTTGATTGCCGGCGAGGTGTCAAAGGACTTGACAAAACGTCTGCTTCTCCCGGAGAAGATTACAAAAGCGCATGAGGAAGGTGTGCTTCATTTCCATGACGCCGACTATTTTGTACAGTCTATTTTTAACTGCTGTCTCATTAATATTAAAGACATGCTTGATAATGGTACTGTGATGAATGGCAAGCTTATTGAAAGTCCGAAAAGCTTTCAGGTGGCCTGCACTGTCATGACACAGATTATTTCGGCAGTGGCAAGCAGCCAGTACGGCGGTCAGTCTGTCGATGTGCGTCATCTCGGAAAATATTTAAGAAAGAGCTACAATAAATATAAAGCGGCTGTGACAGAGGAATTTGGCGACAGCCTTGATAATGAAACCGTTGAGAGAATTGTCCGTCTGAGATTAAAGGATGAGTTAAAGTCGGGCGTTCAGACAATCCAGTATCAGATTAATACATTAATGACAACAAACGGCCAGTCACCGTTTGTTACATTGTTTTTAAATCTTGATCCGAACGATGAGTACGTGGAAGAAAATGCCATGATTATCGAGGAGATTTTAAGACAGCGGCTTGAAGGTATTAAAAATGAGATGGGTGTTTATGTCACACCGGCATTTCCTAAACTTATTTATGTTCTTGACGAGCATAACTGCTTAAAGGGCGGAAAGTATGACTATATTACAAAACTTGCCGTAAAATGCTCTGCAAAACGTCTTTACCCGGATTATATTTCCGCAAAGAAAATGCGTGAAAACTATGAGGGCAATGTTTTCAGCTGTATGGGCTGCCGGAGCTTCTTAACACCGTGGAAGGATGAGAACGGGGAATATAAATTTGAGGGACGTTTTAATCAGGGCGTTGTCAGCTTAAACCTGCCTCAGATTGGTATTATTGCAAAGGGTGATGAGGATGTTTTCTGGAAGCTTCTTGACGAGCGTCTTGACCTTTGTTATGAAGCGCTGATGTGCCGCCATAATGCATTGATGGGCACGACATCGGATGTGAGTCCGATTCACTGGCAGTACGGCGCTATTGCCCGCCTTAAAAAGGGTGAGAAGATTGACAAGCTTTTATTAAACGGCTATTCAACCATTTCCTTAGGTTATATCGGCCTTTATGAGGTGACAAAGCTGATGAAGGGTGTCAGCCATACAGAGCCTGAAGGACTTGAATTTGCCCTTCGCGTGATGAACCGTTTAAGAGAGGCAACAGATACATGGAAAAAAGATACAGGTATTCATTTCGGACTTTACGGCACGCCGGCAGAGTCACTCTGCTACCGTTTCGCAAGAATTGATCTGGAGCGCTTCGGTGAAATTGAGGATGTGACAGACAAGGGCTATTATACTAACTCTTATCATGTCGATGTCCGCGAAAAAATAGACGCCTTCAGCAAGTTCACATTTGAGAGCCAGTTCCAGAAGATTTCTTCCGGCGGTGCGATTTCTTATGTGGAAATACCGAATATGCGTCACAATCTTGAGGCGCTTGAGGAAGTTGTCAAGTTTATTTATGACAATATCCAGTATGCCGAGTTTAATACAAAATCTGATTACTGCCACGTGTGCGGCTACGACGGCGAAATTATCATCAATGATGATAATGAATGGGAATGCCCGCAGTGCGGCAATAAAGATCACGCCAAAATGAACGTCACAAGAAGAACATGCGGCTACCTCGGCGAAAACTTCTGGAACGTCGGAAAAACAAAAGAAATCAAAGCCAGAGTGCTGCATCTGTAGAAAGGAAGTTTTCTGCCATGTATTATGCAGATATTAAACAATATGATGTTGCCAATGGTCCGGGCGTTCGTGTTTCTCTTTTTGTCAGCGGCTGTAATCACCGCTGTAAAAACTGTTTCAACGAGGAAGCGTGGGATTTTAAATTCGGCAATGAATTTACGGAAAAAGAGGCCGATCAGATTATTGAATATATGAAGCCGGATTACGTGGGCGGCATTACCCTCCTTGGCGGTGAGCCGATGGAGTATGTCAATCAGAAAGGGCTTCTGCCGCTTGTAAAACGTATTCGGGAAACATATCCTCATAAGAGCATATGGTGTTTTACCGGTTATCTTTTTGATAAGGATATTTTAGAAAATATGTATGAGAAGTGGCCGGAAACGAGAGCGCTTTTATCTTATTTTGATGTGATGGTGGACGGCAAATTCGTGGAAGAATTAAAAAGCCTTTCTCTGCGGTTTAAGGGTTCATCAAACCAGCGCACGATTGACGTTCAGAAGTCATTAAAAGAGGGGAAAGTTGTTTTGATGGAAGGGTATAACGGATAAAAAGATGGCGCAAGGGACAAATCACAGAGACTGCCCCTTGCGCCTTTTTTAGTTTCCGCATTCAATGCTGATACGGTTAAATTGTCCGAGCAGGTCATCGATGGTGAGCTGCTTTTTTTCTTTGCCGTCGGCGTCAATGACAGCCTCGCCCTGATGCATCATTAAAAGCCGGCTGCCATATTCAACGGCATAGCGGAGATTATGGGTAACCATCATTGTCGTCAGCTGTTTCTCACGGACAAGTTTGTCTGTTAATTCCATAATTAAATCGGCTGTTTTTGGATCTAAAGCGGCGGTGTGCTCGTCAAGAATGAGAAAATCAATGGGTGTCATTGTTGACATCAAAAGCGCCATTGCCTGACGCTGTCCGCCGGAAAGAGAGCCGACCTTGACATCCAGTTTATTTTCAAGTCCGAGATTTAAGTCGGATAAAAGTGTTTTATAATAGTCAATTCTTTTTTTGTCTGTTCCTCGTCTTAAGTTAAAAGACTTTGCCTTGTTGTCAGCAATGGACATATTTTCAAGAATTGTCATTGCCGGACACGTACCAAGCGCCGGATTTTGAAAAACGCGGCCGATACGGCGGTAGCGCTTATAGCTTTTCTCATTTGTAATATCTTTGCCATCCATGATAAGACAGCCGCTGTCTACAGGAATTGTACCGCAGATAATATTTAAAAGGGAGGTTTTTCCGGAACCGTTGCTGCCGATAATTGAAACAAAGTCGCCCTTATTGACCGTCAGATTAAAATCCTTAAAAAGGCACATTTCATTGACGGTTCCCGGATTATAATATTTATTGATATTTTTTAATTCAAGCATTTGTTTTCACCTTCCTTTTTTTGTCCATGCTGATAACAAGGATAATTAAGAATAAAATAGCGGTAATCAGTTTCATGCTCGATGAATCAAGGCCGCAGGCAATGGCGGCGGCGACACATGCCTTGTAAATGATTGAGCCGATAAGCACCGATGAGGTTGCTCTTAAAATAGTTATATTTTTAAAAAGGTTTGTTCCAATAATGACACTTGCGAGGCCGATAACGATTGTGCCTGTGCCCATGGAAATATCAAAAAACCGTTCTTCGTGGGCATAGACGGCGCCGCCTAAGGCGACAAGACCGTTGGACAGGGCAAGCCCTACAATTTTAACAAGACCGGCATCTTTGGCAAGGCAGGTGACAAGCTGATCATTGTCGCCGACGGCTCTTAAAAGATAGCCGGATTTTGTCTTTAAATAGGCGTCCAGTAAATATTTTGCAATGAAAGTGACAATAATGATAATGATCAGTGTCATATAAGGTTTTATGCTTTCCGGCACAAAGCTGTCTAACAGACGGTTGTCAAAAATCGTTTCTTTTGAAAAAAGCGGCAGGTTCGCTTTGCCTGCAATTTTTAAGTTGATTGTGTAAAGAGCGGTCATCATAATGATACCGGAGAGTAAATCGCGCACCTTTAATTTGACGTGGATGAGTCCGGTAAGCATACCGGCAAGGACGCCGCAGCCAAAAGAAATCAGCAGTGTCAAATAAGGGTTTATGCCCTTCGTTACAAGGACTGCAGCCACGGCGGCGCCGAGAGGAAAGCTTCCGTCTACCGTCAGGTCAGGAAAGTCCAATATTTTATAAGTCATATATACACCAAGTGCCATAATTCCGAAAATAAGGCCCTGTTCCAAAATGCCTAAAATGATATCCATAAAAGCCCTCCTGCATTGAAAAGTAAGTTATTCTGTAATTTCTGTAAAAATTTCTGCGTCCTTTGTAACGCTCTCATCGACGGTCAGCGAAAGATTTTCGGCAGCCTTTGAATTAAAGTAAACGCTGTAGCTGTCAAATGTTTCGTAAGCCATATCTTTGGCGGAAGCTTCGCCTTTTAAAACTTTTGCGGCCATTTCACCGGTTTTTTTGCCAAGCTCCACGTAATCAATACCGGCTGCGGCGAGACACCCAAGCTTTACCTGTTCAATTTCACTGCCGAAAACAGGAATGTTTTTTTCATTTGCTTTGGCAAGAATGGTCGGAAGTCCCTGAACAACAGTGTTGTCTGTCAGGTTTGTAAGGCAGTCAACCTTTGAGAGAATATTGTCGGCTGCTAAAGGAATATCGGCTGTTGTACTGATGCCGGCTTCGACAATTTCAAAGCCGTAATCGCCGGCTTTTTCTTTATATTCTTTAATGGCGGATTCTGAATTAACTTCACTTGTTGTATATAAAATACCGATGGATTTAGCATCAGGCAATACTTTGCGGATTAAATCAAGCTGTGCCTCTACAGGGAGCTTGTCAGAAGTGCCAGTTGCATTTTTTGTCGGCATTTTGCTTTCGTCGGCAATCTCTGCGGCTACGGGATCGGTCACCGCCGTATAAATCACAGGAATATCCGTATCCATGGCAGCATTGATACAGCTTTGGGCGCTCGGTGTGGCAATGGCGCATATTAAATCAACCTTGTCAGAAACAAATTGAGATGCAATCTGGCTTGCAGCGCCTGAATCTGCCTGTGCATTTTGGAAGTCAATGGTCAAGTTTTTGCCTTCCTCAAAGCCTGCGGCTTTCAAGCCTTCAATAAAGCCTTCCCGGCAATTGTCAAGAGAACCGTGCTCTGCATACTGTGTGATACCGATTGTATAAGTCGCTTCATCGCCGGATGATGCCGGTGAACCGGTATTTTTGCTGCCGCAGCCTGAAAGTAAGCCGGCGGTCATACAGATACAAAAGATTGATGTGATAAGATTTTTTTTCATAATGATTCCTCCTGTTTTGGCAAAACCGAGCTGGAGATAAAGCGTGATACGCAATATACAAAAAACCGCCTCAGGCGCAGCTTTCCTGCACTTGAGACGGTAATAAAATCTTATTATCGCGGTACCACTCAAATTGACAAATCAATTGTCCACTCTTTTATGCACTAACATGCACACCTTATTGATAACGGGTTTGGTTCCCGGTGCTGCCTACTTTTTGTCATTTCAGAGCACCCTCGAAAGCCCATTCAGCCAGCGCATCCATGCCGCATTCCCACCATCAGCGGCTCTCTGTGATATCAGACAAAGGCTTACTCCTCTTTCTCGTCGGTTTTGATTGATATAATTTATTTTCTACTACACTAATACTTTAACACACAAATGTCAAGTCTTTTTTTAAAAATAATTTCAGTTTTTTAAAAATAGGATATGATGATTTTCAGAAAATGTGTATACACAGTATCATTTTTGGAAAAATTCGGTTATGATAGAATGTAATACTGTGGCTAAAGGTGGACGGGCCGGCAGTAAAACGGTTAAAATCTCAGAAAGGAGACGGCCATGGAAAAGTTTTTACGTCTGACGGCATGGACAGCGCCTGTGCCGCCGCTGTATGGCAGCTTTCATATATTTGTTGCTGTGTTTGGAATTGGGGCAGCTTACTTTGCGGCACGTTGTCTTGGCCGCAAGGCATATGAGAAAACACAGGGGGGCTTTGAGGTTTGCGTTCGTGCTCTCGATGTACGGCGCCGGACGGTGTCTGCGGTCGGCCTTGTGCTTTTGATATCTGAGATTTATAAACAGCTTTTTTGCTTTTATATTGTGGACGGTGGTGTGTATGACTGGCACAGGCTGCCGTTTCAGCTTTGCAGTCTGCCGATGTATTTTTGCCTTATACTGCCATGGCTTAAAGGCGGCCGGGCAGAAACGATACTCAGTACATTTATGGCAGATTTTAATTTAATGGGTGCGGTCATGGCTTTCGCAGATCCGTCAGGCTTTTTTTCAAAATATATGATTCTGACAGTTCACGGTGTTTTGTGGCATATTCTTGTCATATTTATCGGCTTTTTTGTCATTTTTGCGAATATGGCGGATGTGACATCGGTAAAAAGCTTTCGGAAGATATTGCCGCTGTTTTTTGTATGCTGCTGCACGGCAGCAGCGATGAATGTGTGCTTTCATCCGTACGGCGGCGCCAATATGTTTTACATTGATCCATATACACCGTCGGTACAGCTTGTATTCAGAGACATTGCCGCGCGGTGGGGAATAGCTGCCGGAAATATCATTTATATCGCGGCAATGGTTTTAGGCGGCTTCATCTGCCATCTGCTGCTTGTGAGACTTTGGGGACGCCGCCGATAAAGCGGGGAACATTGTAATATTAAATGCAACAAGAGAGATTTTTAAAATTTCTCTGTTGCATTTTTTTACTTTATAGGAAAGTTCGATCTTTATCGAACTTTTGAATGAAAAAAGCCTGCACAA
>USSL01000011.1 GCA_900557175.1 uncultured Eubacteriales bacterium | reverse complement strand
TAGAGCACTTGACTTTTAATCAAGTTGTCCGGGGTTCGAATCCCCGATGTCTCATTAAGATCCGTGGAAATTATCCACGGATTTTTTTTGATTCAGGGGAAATTATGGTGTGTTCAACAGGAAATTTATTTTTTAATGTGGATAACTTTGTAAAAAGCGTGTATAATGAGAAAGTAGTTCAATTGAGCATAAGAAGGAGAATCCTTATGGAAAAGATAAGAATTAAATACTTTACAGATAAAATAGAAAAGCTTAGATATATTGACGGAAAGTCGGATTGGATTGATTTGAGGGCGGCAGAGGATGTCACACTAAAGGCAGGAGAGTTTAAGCTGATTCCGCTTGGTATTGCCATGGAACTGCCTAAAGGCTATGAGGCACATGTTGTACCAAGATCAAGTACATTTAAAAATTTCGGTATTTTACAGACAAATAGTATGGGGATTATCGACGAGACATATTGCGGCGATAATGACCAATGGTTTTTCCCGGCATTGGCGATGCGGGATACGCAGATTCATGTCAATGACAGAATATGTCAGTTCAGAATTATGTCTCATCAGCCGCAGGTAGAATTTGAGATGACAGAAATGCTTGGCGGTAAGGACAGAGGCGGCTTTGGTTCTACAGGAATTAAGTAAGCACAGGCAGGAAGCGGTGTCAATACTGCAAAAAGGCGGCGCCTTATTTAGGCAGCCGCACTGTTTTAACAATAAAAAATAGGATATCACCGAAGGTGAGTATGAGAGAGACAGCCATGAACCATCCGCCAAGTGATTTTTGGAGAGCGGACATGATTGTCATATACGAAAAGGTTGATGCCAAAATCAGAGAAAGACTGCACAGCATTGAGCGCATATAGTTATAAGCTCTGCAGCTGTTGTTTTCGGTAATTTTTCCGGGCATATTCCATATATTCGGAAATAGTGTGATGGCAAAAAGCATCAGGCTTAAAATAACCATGACTACAAAGATAAATATGAGGTTTGACGGGCTTCCGTAGCCATCCGCCTCACCAAGGGTATTAAAGTGCGTCGGTATTTTTTCGGGAAGGCTGCCCCATATAACAATTAAGAAAATAGCCGTGCCGATATTGACGGCAAGTGTGAGCAGTTCAAGAATGAGCTGAAATTTTGAAAACATTTTAAGCCGTTCGTAAAGTGACATAAACATCCCCCCTTTTTAATGATTATACATCAGGGGGATAGAAAATAAAAGGTCTGTAATTTAAAAGGAGATTTTTTTACATGAAGAAGATAGGAAGAAATAAACCGTGCTGGTGCGGCAGCGGAAGGAAATATAAAAGCTGTCATGAGGCAATGGATGAAAAACTAAGAATTTATATGGAAAAAGGGTGTATTGTGCCGACACATGATATTATAAAGACGCCAGAGCAGATTGAGGGTATCAGAGAAAGCGGAAAGGTGAATGTTGCAATTTTGGACGCCGTCGCTTCAGAGATTAAGGCAGGGATGTGTACTGAGGAAATTGATGAAATTGTGTGCCGGGTGACTAAAGAATACGGTGCTATTGCGGCACCTTTGGGGTATGAAGGTTTTCCGAAAAGTGTATGTACATCCATCAATAGCCAGGTTTGTCATGGGATTCCGTCAAAGGAGGATATTCTTGAGGATGGTGATATTATCAACGTGGATGTGTCTACGATTTATAAAGGTTATTTTTCAGACTCCTCCAGAATGTTTTGTATCGGCAATGTGAGCGACGAGATGCAGCGCCTTGTTGATGTGGCAAAAGAAAGTATTCAGGTTGGCCTTAAGGAAGTAAAGCCGTGGAATTTTATGGGCGATATGGGAGAGGCAATTCATAATTTTGTGAAAGTACATGGATATACCGTTGTTCAGGATATCGGCGGTCATGGTGTCGGTCTTGAATTTCATGAGGAACCTTTTGTCAGTTATGTGACAAGAAAAGGCACAGAGATGGTGCTTGTTCCGGGAATGGTATTTACGATAGAACCGATGGTGAATATGGGTACGGATGAAATATTTATTGATGAGGCTAATGATTGGACGGTATATACGGATGATAATATGCCGTCGGCACAGTGGGAAGTGACTGTTGCCGTGACAGAAGACGGTTATGAAGTGCTTGCGTGGTAAATAATAATATCTTGAAAGAAGGAAATAGATTATGAAATTGGAGTTTCAAGAAAGACAGTTTGTACCTGTTTTACTTGGCGGTGATATTAATACGTATAGTGTGGCGAGGGCATTTTATGAGGCATACCATGTGAAAAGCTACGTTTTTGGAAAATATATGTCCGGGCCGAGCTGTTACAGTAAGATTACAAATTATCGTGCAAATCCGAAAATGGATACCGACGAGATGATTTTAAAGGCTGTCAATGCTGTATCAAATCGTTATAAAAATAAGAAAATATTTGTCTTAGGCTGCGGCGATAACTATGTAATGGCAGTAAATCACTGTAAGGAAAGATTTCCTGATAATGTCATTGCGCCGTATATTGATATTGAGCAGATGAGTCAGCTTGTCAATAAGGAGCATTTTTATGAGCTCTGTGATAAATATGGCATTGACCATCCGGCAACGCTTATTTACAGACGTGAGATGGGAATGGATTTTGAAGTCAATTTCACATATCCGGTTGTATTAAAGCCTTCTGACGGCGTTGATTATTTTGCACACAGTTTTGAAGGGCAGAATAAGGTATATATTATCAGAAGCAGGAAAATGCTTGAAGAAACTATTCAAAAAATTTATGAGGCGGGATATTCAGATTCTCTGATTATACAGGATATGATTCCGGGCAATGACGAATATATGAGAGTGCTTACAAGCTATTCAGGCAAGGATAAAAAAGTAAAGATGATGTGTCTGGGACATGTGCTATTAGAGGAGCATACACCGCTTGGCATGGGCAATCACGCACTGATTTTAACAGAGCCGAATAAACCTTTAATGGAGAAGGCGAAGAAGCTTTTGGAAGAAATTGGCTTTACGGGCTTTTCAAATTTTGATATTAAGTACGATTCAAGAGATGGCAAATATAAGTTCTTTGAGTTAAATGTCCGTCAGGGAAGAAGTAATTTCTATGTGACAAATTCAGGCTTTAATATTGCAAAATATCTTGTCGAGGATTATATCGAGAATAAGGATATACCGTTTGAAATCGCGCAGGATGAGTATCTTTGGATGGTTGTTCCGAAGTATGTGGCGTTTAAATATGTGAAGGATGCCGGCACAAAGAAAAAGATGCGCAGACTTATTAAAGAAAAGAAGATGGTAAATCCTCTGTTTATGAGAAAGGATTTAGGTATCAGACGATATTTAAGACTTGTTAAAAATCATTTGAGGCAGTACGGAAACTTTAGAAAGTATTATAAGTAAGGTAAATTCAATGATAAATCATAGTAAGAAAAAAAAGCTGGGTGTTATCGGCGGGCTCGGACCTGCCGCCTCCAGCTTCTATTATAAGGGTGTTATCGAGCATACACTGGCTGATTGTGACCAGGATCATATTGATATGGTGATACTCAGCCATGCGACGATGCCGGACAGAACAAAGGCGATAGAGACAGGCGATGATGCAGCACTTATAAGTCTGCTTCAGCAGGATGTCAGGACATTAGCGGCTCTTGGCGCTGAAAATATAGCTATTCCATGCAATACTTCGCATTATTATTTTGAGCAGATGCAGTCGGTGACGGATGTTCCGATTATACATATGATAAGAGAAAGTGTGCGCTATGCAGTGAGCCATTATGCCAATGTTAAAAAAATCGGTATTATGGGGACTGACGGTACGATTGATTCGGGAATTTATGATATTGAGTGTGAGCGGGCAGGCGTTGTTCCGGTACATCCGTCAAAGGAAAAACAAAAAGAGGTCATGTACCTTATTTATGACGAAATTAAAAGCGGTAAGCCGGGGACTGAGGCTGTTTTTGAGGATGTGATTGATGAATTTAAAATGCTTGGCTGCGACGTTGTTATTTTGGCATGTACGGAGCTTTCAGTGTATAAACAGCTTCACCGTGTGCCGGATTTTTGCCTTGATGCGATGGATGTACTTATCCGCGAATCTATTGTGCGCTCTAACGGTTCTTATATATCCTGATAGGAGGAAGATTTGATGAAAAGACATGAGCTTAAAAATTATTTGGAAATACTTCAAAAAGAAAATCTTGTAACAGAATATGACCTTAAAGAGGCGGATGAACAGGTGATTGAAGGGCTGACTTACAATTCAAAGGAAGCTAAGGAAAATACATTGTTTGTCTGCAAGGGCGTGACTTTTAAAAGTGCTTATCTTGATATGGCTGTCATGGCCGGCGCCGCAGCTTATGTCAGTGAAGTTAAATATGAAACAGACGCGCCGTATATTATTGTCAGTGATATTAAGCGCGCAATGCCGGTGCTTGCCGATTTTTACTATAATCAGATATGGAAAAAGCTGAACATGATCGGCATTACAGGAACAAAAGGAAAATCAACGACGGTTTATTTTATAAAAGCAATTTTAGATGATTACCTTATTGCCAATGGTAAAAAAGACAGTGCGGTACTTTCATCAATTGACACTTATGATGGTGTTGTCAATGAAGTTTCTCATCTGACAACGCCGGAAGCACTGGAGCTTCATAAGCATTTTCAAAATGCGGTGGATTCAGGCATTGAGTTTCTTGAAATGGAAGTTTCCAGTCAGGCACTTAAGTATCACCGGACAGATGGTATCCATTTTGATGTCGGCGCCTTTTTAAATATTTCAGAGGATCATATCAGTCCGATAGAACATCCTGACTTTGACGATTATTTTCATTCAAAGCTTAAGATATTTTCTCAGGTTAAAACAGCCTGCATCAATCTTGAGAGCGACCATCTCGATGAGATTATGGCGGCGGCGAAGGCTTCAGAACGCATCATCACATTTGGACTGACAGATAAGGCGGATATTTATGCTTATGATATTCATCGTGAAGGAACAGATACCGCTTTTAATATTCATTGTGACAAATTTGATATGCCTTTTAAAATGTCAATTCCGGGTGCATTTAATGTGGAAAATGCGCTGGCAGCTGTGGCAATGCTTTATGAATATGATATTCCTGTAGAGCATATTTATAACGGCCTTTATAAGGCGCATCCGAGCGGACGTATGGAGCTTTATGCGACAAATGATAAAAAGATTATTGCTGTTGCGGATTTTGCCCATAATAAGCTGAGTTTCGAGAAGCTTTTTGGTTCAATGAGGGCTGATTATCCAAATTACCATATGATAGCATTTTTTGGATGTCCGGGAGGCAAGGGCTTTAACAGACGCCGTCCGATGGCAGAGACGGCGGCAGCCTATGCGGATAAGGTGTATATTGTGGCGGATGATCCGGGCAATGAGCCGTTTAAGGATACGGCGGCAGAGCTTGCATCGTATATTGAGCCGACAGGGACACCATATGAGGTGATTGAAAGCCGTCTTGAAGCTATTGAGAAAGCATTCAGACAGATTAAAGAACCGACAGTGCTTGTGATGGCAGGAAAGGGCAGCGACGAGTTCATTAAGTATGGGACAACCTATATTCCGTGCTTATCGGACGGACAATTTGTGGCAAAGCTGATAAGGGAATATGATGAAAATCACAGATAATTTATACGAGAAGCTCTCGACATATGGCAAAAGTGATTATTATCCTTTCCATATGCCGGGACATAAAAGAAACGACACTTTTTTAAAATTAGAAAATTTTGTAAAATCAGATATTACTGAAATTGATGGTTTTGATAACCTTCATAAAGCAAAAAGCATTATTCTTGCGGCGGAAAAAAGAGCTTCCGCCCTCTATGGTGCAAAAGAAACACATTTTCTTGTCAATGGAAGCTCTGTCGGACTGCTGGCGGCAATTTGCGGAAGCTGCAGCCACGGCGATCAAATTCTTATCGCAAGAAATTGTCATAAGTCGGTTTATCATGCAGTTGAGCTTTTTGGATTGATGCCGGTTTATATTTATCCGCATATCCATGAAAAATATGGTATTTATGAAGGTATTGATGCCTCCGATACAGAAAGAATTTTAAAAGAAAATCCGGATATTAAGGCAGTTGTGATTACATCCCCGACATATGAGGGAATTGTGTCCGATATCGGAAAGATTGCAGATGTTGTCCATCGTTTTCATATTCCTCTGATTGTCGATGAGGCGCACGGGGCGCATTTCGGATTTCACGAGTCTTTTCCGAAGGGGGCACTTTCCTTTGGGGCGGATATTGTCATTCACAGTGTTCACAAGACATTGCCGTCACTGACGCAGACAGCGCTTTTACATATGAAAGGTGATATTGCAGACAGAGCTTCGGTCAGAAAGTATCTGACGTATTTTCAGACGAGCAGCCCGTCCTATCTTTTTATGGCATCAATCGACCGGTGTATGGCACTTATTGAAGGCAGGGGACATGATTTATTTGAGACTTATGATAAAAAGCTGAATCATTTTTACAAAAATGCCGGGGAGCTGACACAGCTTGAGCTGCTTGGCAAAGAAAAACTGACTGATGGCGTAAGCTATGATTTTGATAAATCGAAAATTGTTGTATTTTCAAATACAGTCAGTGCTTGTGGAAATGGGCTTTATGATATATTATTAAAGAAATATCATTTACAGATGGAGATGGCTTCACGAGATTATGTGCTTGCCATGACAAGCTTTTGTGATACAGACGGCGGTTTTCTCAGACTTTATTCGGCACTCAGGGAATTGGATGGGGCACTTGCCTCAGGTGAGCTTTCTTACAGAAAGTACCCCCGGTTTGAGACGGAAGCTGCAAAGCCGGAGATGACTATTGAGGCGGCGGTCAGCGCCGAAAGCAGGGCAGTGCCGCTTTATGAGAGCGAAGGTTTTATTTCAGCGGAATATGCTTATATTTATCCGCCGGGCGTCCCTTTTTTAGTGCCGGGTGAGCGGATTACAAAAAAACATTTGATGAAGATAAAATCATTTGCTGAAGAAGGCTTTGATATTGAAGGGCTTTCTGATGCAGAACTTAAATTTATTCATGTGATAGTATGAGGTGAGTATGGGAAAGTTATTTTGTATGATGGGCAAAAGTGCTTCAGGAAAGGATACAATTTATAAAGCATTGGTTGAAGATGATACATTAGGACTTCATACAGTTGTTCCTTATACAACCCGACCGATCCGTGCCGGAGAGGCAGAGGGTGAAAATTATTATTTTGTGACAGAAGAAATTTACGGCCGGATGGCCGCAGAAGAAAAAATCATTGAGGCCCGTACATATGAGACAATCCATGGACTCTGGCGGTATTTTACAGCCGATGACGGGCAGATTGATTTTTCAAAAGGTAATTTTATTGTGATCGGAACGCTTGAAGCTTACACGCAGTTTCTGAACTATTTCGGAAAGGAAAGCGTTGTGCCGATTTATATAAATGTTGATGACGGGCAGAGGCTGATGCGGGCTGTTGCGCGGGAAATGCAGCAGCAGCCGCCAAAATATGCAGAGCTTTGCCGTAGATTTCTTGCGGACTGTGAAGATTTTTCAGAAGAAAAGCTCCGGTGCGCGGGAATAGAAAAAGCATATGACAACAGTTCGCTTGAAGTATGTATTGCAGAAGTGAAAAAAGATATTTGCCGTATGCTTCATATCTAAGAAAGGAGACACCGAAAATGGCCGGATTTAAAGCAATTATAGGGCATGAGCAGCTCATTGCTCATTTAAGCAGCTCAATGAAAAATAATAAGGTTTCCCATGCGTACATATTTAACGGGGAGCATGGCGCAGGTAAAAAGATGCTGGCAAGAGCTTTTGCAAAAGCGCTTGAATGTGAGGCAGGTTACGGCGATTGCTGTGATATGTGCCGCTCCTGCCATCAGTCAGATACGGGCAATCATCCTGATATTAAATGGGTGACGCATGAAAAGCCGTCAAGTATCGGTGTTGAGGATATACGTGTCCAGTTAAATAATGATATCGAGATTAAGCCTTACAGCGGAAAGTATAAAATTTATATCGTAGATGAGGCGGAGAAGATGACGCCCCAGGCGCAGAATGCACTTTTAAAGACGATTGAGGAACCGCCGGCATACGGCATTATCATGCTTTTGACGAGCAATATTGATGCTGTTTTACCGACGATACGTTCAAGGTGCGTCACATTGAATCTGCGTCCGGTGGAATTTGAAAAAATCAGAGATTATCTGATGGAAAAATATGAGGTGCCGGATTATCAGGCAAAGATTTGTGCAGCATTTTCACAGGGAAATGTAGGCAAGGCAATCCGTATGGCAACATCCTCTGATTTTAATGCAATGCAGGAGGAGGTACTTCATCTTCTTAAAAATATTGACGGCATGGAAATTCATGATATTATGAATGAGATTAAAAATCTTTCTGAATATAAAGTCGATATTTACGATGTAATCGATATGATGATGATCTGGTACAGAGATATTATGATGCTGAAAATTACAAATGATCCGAACCTGCTTATTTATCAGCAGGAATACGGTGCTTTAAGCAAAAGGGCAAAAAAGACGTCCTTTGACGGCATTGATAATATTATTCAGTCGATGGAAAAAGCGAAAGTACGTCTTAAGGCAAATGTAAATTTTGATTTGTCATTAGAGATGATGTTATTGACAATAAAGGAGAATTAGAGTGGTTAATGTTATAGGAGTTCGTTTTAGAAAGGCCGGAAAAATTTATTATTTTGATCCGGCAGAGTATGATATTGAAGCCGGGCAGCATGTCATTGTGGAGACGGCACGCGGTATCGAGTATGGTTTTGTTATGATTGGTAAAAGAGCCGTGGAGGATGACAAGGTTGTTTCGCCGTTAAAACCGGTGATTCGTGTCGCAACGCCGGAGGATGACGAGATTGAGCTTAAAAATAAAGAAAAGGAAAAGGAAGCCTTTAAAATTTGTCTCGAAAAGATTGCAAAGCATGAGCTTGAGATGAAACTTATTGATGTTGAATATACATTTGATAATAATAAGGTACTTTTTTACTTTACAGCGGACGGCCGTATTGACTTTAGAGAGCTTGTGAAGGATTTGGCTTCTGTTTTTAAGACGAGAATAGAACTTCGTCAGATTGGTGTGAGGGATGAGACAAAGCTTCTCGGTGGAATCGGTATATGTGGGCGCGGTCTTTGCTGTCACACATATTTATCGGAATTTGTCCCTGTTTCGATTAAAATGGCGAAGGAGCAGAATCTTTCTTTAAATCCGACAAAAATTTCCGGTGTGTGCGGAAGACTGATGTGTTGTCTTAAAAATGAAGAAGAAACATATGAGTATCTTAATAGTAAGCTTCCGAATGTCGGCGATTATGTGACGACGGATGATGGTTTTAAGGGTGAGGTTTCTTCGGTCAATGTGCTCAGACAGATTGTCAAAGTAATTGTTACACTTGAAAAAGATGAAAAAGAAATTAGAGAGTATAAGGTAGATCAGCTTAAATTCAGACCAAAAAGACGAAAAGAACGTTTAAATTTGTCACCGGAAGAATTTAAAGAGCTGGCTAAATTGGAAAAAGATCATGAAACAGTATTCTGATATAGAACAAATGAAAAGTTTTCTTAAAGAGGGCGAGCGGCTGGATGATCTGGAGCGCAACAGCTATTTTATTATCCAGAATCCCGAAAAATTCTGTTTTGGGATGGACGCTGTGCTTCTTTCAGGCTTTGCATCTGTAAAGCCTGAGGAGAAGGTGCTTGATTTAGGAACAGGTACAGGCATTATTCCGATACTTCTTGAGGCTAAAACGGAGGCTTCCCATCTGACAGGACTTGAGATACAGTCTGAAAGTGTGGATATGGCGCGCAGGAGTATCGTTTTAAATCACCTTGAAGATAAGATAGATATTGTGGAAGGCGATATCAAAACAGCATCGTCAATATTTCCGAAGGCTTCTTTTCAGGTCGTGACGACAAATCCGCCGTATATGACAGATTTGCATGGAATAAAAAATCCACAGGCGCCGAAAGCTATTGCCCGCCATGAAGTACTGTGTACGCTGACAGATGTTGTCCGGGAGGCATCGCTTTTATTGGAACCGGGCGGACGTTTGTATATGGTTCACCGTCCGTTCCGTCTTGCGGAAATTTTCAGGGCGCTGTCGGCGTTTAAGCTGGAACCTAAAAGAATGCGTTTTGTTCATTCATTTATTGACCGGGAGCCGACGATGGTGCTGATTGAAGCTGTGCGCGGCGGCAAAGCCCGTCTTCAGGTCGAACCTCCGCTTGTTATTTTTGAAAGCCTCGGCATCTATACAGAGGAAATTAAAGAAAAATACGGTTTTTAAAAATCAGTCATATTGGGTCATGCCCTCTCATAAGATGAAATAAAAAGGGGGTAGTGTCATGGCTGAATATAATCGTTTTGTATCTTATCTGTATGCCTATGAAAATAATAACAAAACAATTAATAATGGTTTTGTCCGCGTAGAAACAAGAGACAATATAAGTTCTGTCTATGTCAATATGAAGGAGCTTTATGGCAGCGGCACAAAATATGGCATTTATATGTTTCAGAGAATAGACGGCGGTTTAAACGGCATATGCCTTGGCTATGTGGAAGGCAGCGCTGGCGGCGGCGAATTTCTTTGTAAAATAACTAAAGATAATATTAACAATTCCGGCATTTCACTCAATGAGATTGCCGGAATTATTATTCTCGGAGAAAGCGGGAGAAAATATGGAACATGCTGGGATGATGAGCCTTTAGACGCTGAGCTGTTTGCCGGTGCAGTCAAAGACGGAGAAAAAATTGTGCATATCCGCGCGGCAGTCAAAGACAGCGAAAAGGATGATAATGTCCGCGCGGCGGTAAAAGAAAGTGAAAAGGATGATAATGTCCGCGCGGTGGTAAAAGACAGTGAAAAGGATGATAATGTCCGCGCGGCAGCAGAGACAGATGATGCAGAAAAAACTACGGAAATCTTTGAAGAAATAAAAACAGAAGCACCGGCGCTAAAATTTGTCCCGGCGGAGGAAATGCCTGAAGCCGGGCTGCAAAAGGCCGATACAAAAGACGACGGTATGAAAGAGATGATGGCGGAAAGCATCGCACTTTCAATGGAAAATACAGCGGAGGCAGCAGAGTTTTTCAGTGAACCGCTGCTTGTCGGAAATATAGATGGGGACAGCAGTGAAAAAAATAAGATAAAAACAATTCAAAAGCGTCTGGACAGAATTTTGGACGGCGGTATTAAAATGTATCCTTTTGAGGATAGCGAGATGGAGAAGTGTATCCGTATTGAAATACAGGATATCGGTATGCTGCCGATGAAATATTGGTTTTATGCAGGAAACAGCTTTCTGCTTCAGAGCTATTATTCATACAGGCATCTGATTCTTGCAAAACGGATTGACGGCAGTTATATTCTCGGAGTGCCGGGAATGGGTGAGGCGAAGGACAGCTTTATGGCAAGGAGGTTCGGTTTTAACTGCTTTAAAAATATTCGTGAAAAAAGTGACGAAATGCCGGCGAGTAATTTTGGCTATTGGTATGTGAAGCTGATTTAAAAATTAAAGTCAGGTGGTGTTTCTATGAATTTTATGTGCGGGAAAAGGCTGCATAGGCAGCCGACGCGCATAAAGACGAAAAAAATCGTTAAATCTTTGTCAAAATTGACTTTACGAGGCAATATCTTGGTGCTATAATAAATCGTGGAATCGAAATAACAGATAAACTTGGAAATATTCCAATGCATAACGAAAAGGAGTGGACATTTTGAACTGGAAAGAAATTTATGAAAGCCGTCTTGTTTCAGCAGAAGAAGCAATTTCAAAAATAAAGTCGGGTAATCGCGTCGTTTTGGGACATGCCTGTGGAGAACCTCAGTATTTAGTTGACACAATGGTGGATAACTGCGAGCGTTTTCATGATGTGGAAATTGTTCACATGGTACCGATGGGCAAGTGTCGTTATACAGAGCCGGGGATGGAAAGCCATTTTATCCATAATGCGCTTTTTGTCGGCAGCGGTACAAGAAAGGCTGTTTATGAGGGACGTGCCGATTTTACACCGGTTTGTTTTTCAAGAGTTCCGCGTTTATTTAGAATGTTTATGGATATAGATGTTGCCCTTGTTCAGGTGACACCGCCGGATAAGTACGGCAATTGCAGTCTCGGTGTTTCTGTAGACTACACAAAAGAAGCTGTGGCCAGAGCTAAAATTGTTATTGCACAGGTAAATGATCAAATGCCGTATACTTATGGCGACAGCCGTGTTCCGGTCAGTGATATTGATTTCTTTGTTGAAAAATCAATGCCGCTTCCGGTATTAAAACCACGTCCAATCGGCGATACAGAGAAAAAGATTGCAAGCTACTGCGCTTCATTGATCGAGGATGGTGCAACACTTCAGCTTGGTATCGGTGCAATACCGGATGCGGTGCTGACGTTCCTTCATGATAAGAGAGATTTAGGTCTTCATTCAGAACTTTTATCTGACGGTATCGTTGATTTGATTGAGGAAGGCGTTATTAATAATAGTAAAAAGACATATAATCCGGGTAAATCAATTGCGACTTTCCTGATGGGTACAAAGAAGCTGTATGACTTCGTTGACCACAATCCTGATTTTGAAATGTATCCGGTAGATGTTGTTAATAATCCGTACAACATTATGCAGAATAACAATATGATTTCGATTAACTCCTGTGTTCAGGTAGACCTTATGGGACAGGTTGACTCTGAATCTGTCGGTGATATGCAGATCAGCGGTATCGGCGGTCAGGTAAACTTTGTTAAAGGTGCGATTAACAGTGTCGGCGGCAAATCTATTATTGCAATGCCGTCAACAACGGCCGATGGAAAAATTTCAAAAATTGTGCCTGTACTTTCTGAAGGTTCTGTTGTCACAACACTGCGTACAGATGTGGACTATATTATTACAGAGTATGGTATTGCAAGAATGACAGGGCTTACATTAAAGCAGCGTGCGACAGCGTTAATTGATATTGCACATCCGAAATTCAGAGATGAGCTTATTGAAGCTTTTGAGAAACGTTTTCATACGAAATTTGATCCTTATCTGAATGCATAAATAAAAAACGTACATATTTGAGGTACAAAAGATGACTGATTTTAATAAAATTGTAAACCGCCGGGGAACAAATTGTATTAAGTGGGATATAAAAGCGCTTGAAGACCGGGAAGATGTTCTGCCGATGTGGGTTGCCGATATGGATTTTGAAGCGGCGCCGGGAATTGTTTTGGCAATGGAAAAGGTGATGAATCACAAGGTCTTTGGATATAGATTTAATTCGCCGGATTACAAGTCGGCTATCATTGACTGGTTTTTAAAAAGACATGGCTATCGCATTGAACGCGACTGGATTTGTTATTTGCCGAATGTTGTGGCAGGTCTTTCTATCGGTGTTCAGACAGTATCTGAGCCGGGAGATGAAATTATTTTAAATACGCCGGTTTACGGTCCTTTTTACCGCGCTGTGACAGATAACGGAAGAATTGTGAAGGAATGTCCGATGATTGAGACCAACGGACGCTATATGATGGATTTTAAGACAATGGAAGCTTCTATAACGCCTAAAACAAAAGCGGTCATGCTTTGTAATCCTCACAATCCGGGCGGACGTGTATGGACAGAGGAAGAACTTAAGTCACTTGCAGATATATGTTTAAAGCATAAGCTTTATATTATTTCTGATGATATCCATGCTGATTTAACTTACGGCGGACATAAGCATACATTTATTGCCGGTCTTTCAAAAGAAATAGAGCAGCGCTGCATCACTTGCACATCGCCGTCAAAGGCATTTAACCTTGCCGGAATGCAGGCAGCTCATATTATTATTGCCAATGAGGCACTTAGGGAGAAGTTTATAAGTCCGTTAAAGGCGATTCATATGACAGGCGGTAATTCCTTTGAGGAAGCACTTGTTGTCGGCGCTTATCGGGATTCGGAAGAATGGCTCAAGGAGGCAGTTGCTTATATTGAGGACAATATTGATTTCTTTGTGGACGGCATTCACAAGAACATACCGCAGCTTAAAACATCAAAGCCGGACGGCACCTATCTTGTGTGGATTGACTGCCGGGCGCTTGGACTTTCCCAGGAAGCACTGATGGACTTTTTTCTAAATACGTGCGGACTTTTCTTAAACAGCGGTCTTGATTACGGTGAGAGAGGCCGGGGCTTTGTCAGAATCAATATGGCCTGTCCGAGAAAATATGTGGAAGAAGCATTAAAACGAATGATGGATGGGATAAAGAGATTATAGTGGGCGTATGTGTTTTCATACACATATTAGGAGGAGTCGGAAGAATCCGGCTCCTCTTTTAAATGTGGAGTGAATATAGATTTTCTTACAGCTTCAGCTTACATCCGCAGTAGTCGAGTATAAATTCACAAAATACAGAGTTTGCCCATGAAAACCACGGTCTTGTAAATTCTTTAGGATTATCTACATGGAAGCCCTCGTGCATGAAGCCTGTGCCGCCGTCGGTTGTTTCAAGTGTTTTTAAGAGTGCCGCTCTTTCTTCATCGGAGGCGGAAGTTAATGCCTGCATTGAAAGCGCAATGTGCCATATGTAACGCGGCGGTGTATGTGGGCTGCCGATGCCCTTGGCGCATTTTCCCGAATAATAGAATGGATTGGCTTCGCTTAAAATCATTGATCTTGTGTTTAAATAGCGCTCGTCATCACAGTCGCAGTAGCCGATATAAGGCATGGATAAAAGGCTTGGAAGGTTGGCGTCATCCATAATATTGTACTGGCCAAAGCCATCAACCTCATAAGCGTAGGCTGGTTTTTCGAGTGCCGGAATCATCGCATATTTGTCGATGGCCGCGCGAACTTCTTCGGCGAAAGCTTTCGCTTTCTGTGAAAATTCATCGTCGTGATAAATTTCTTTTGCAATTTCAGAAATATTTTCTAAAATCACAGCGGCAAGCATATTCGATGGAATAAGGTAGCCATAAACGCAGGCGTCATCGCTCGGACGAAAGCCTGACCAAATAAGACCGATATTGCTCTTTACGAAAGCGCCTTTGCCGTCTCTTGAAAGTGTGTCGGTAAAAATGGTATTTTCACGCTCAAAGGTGTAGGATGATTTATTTTCGTGATCCTGCTCTGTTCTGAAGGTGTCATAGACAAGCTTTGCCGTTTCCAGCCACTTTTCATCAAAATGACTTGTGCATCCGGTATTCTTCCAAAGAAGGGAAGATAACTGGAACGGGAAGCATAAGGAATCAATTTCGTATTTTCTTTCCCACAATTCCGGCTTCATCGCTGTCTTATCGTGGCACCAGCATTTGCCGTTGGCACTTTCGTTGAAAGCGTTGGCATACGGATCAATACGGATACAGTCCATCTGTTTTTTAATCAGTCCGCAAATTAATTCCTCAATGGCCTTGTCTTCTTTTGCAAATAAAATAAACGGACGGAGCTGGCAGGCGGAATCTCTGAGCCACATGGCAGGAATATCGCCTGTAATGACAAAAACAGAGCCGTCATCTAAAATTTTAATCGTTGTCTGTAATGTATTTGAAATACAGTTTTTAAACATTTCGGCAAGCTTGCTTCCCTTGCCAAACTTTTCTTCAACTAAATGAATATGATTTTCAATTGATTCATAGGTTTTCTTAATCTCCATTGAAAGTTCTCCTTTACATTGCTCGCGTACACTGCCATGAATTGTGTATACGCAATAGAATTTCCTCTATATTTTATGACAGATTGGATGAAGAATCAATATAAAGAGGGGAACAAATTGAATACCGTATTTTAAATGATCAATAGATAAAATTTGATACAAAATTTATATTTTTCTTTATATCAGGTGACCTTGATGAGGCAAAACACGTATGTTATAATTTGGAATGAAGCAGAATAGTAAAAGTAGGAATTGACATTAAATAGAGAGTAACGGTGATGAAAGTAATGAGTGCGTTGAATGATTTAATAAAGTTATTTTCCGAGACACTGACAGTTGATTTGATTGATATGGTGATCAGCGGCGCGCGGGGCACAGAGGTAAAGAAGATAAAACTGCGTCCGGTGCTCATTAAAGGGTGTCTTGTTTTTCAGATGACGAAGTACGTAGGCAATAAGGTGCTTCACGAAAATTTTGAAAGGGAGGCGCTTTTAGAAACGCTTGCGGCTGATGTTTTTGATAATTTTAAGCAGGTGCAGATTCGCACGAAGACAGAGCAGGCAAGTGCGCTTATAAGTAAAAAAGGGCAGGTGACTATCAAACGAAAGAACACGGCTGCCTGCGGTGCCTGCCAGCCGAATTTGGAGCATAACCGGACGAAGACGTATGTTTTAAAGGAAGGCGTGCCGGTGCCGTTTTTAATTGATCTTGGCGTGATGCATGAGGACGGTACGATTGTTAAGAAGAAATATGATAAGTTTAAGCAGATGAACAGGTATCTTGAGTTTGTTGAAGATATTCTTCCTGAGCTTGATAAGGACAGAGAGCTGACGATCATTGATTTTGGCTGCGGAAAATCTTATCTGACATTTGCGATGTACTATTATCTGAAGATTTTAAAAGGCTATGATATCCGTATTATTGGTCTGGACTTAAAAGAAGATGTCATCAGCCACTGTAACCGTCTAAAAGAAAAATATGGTTTTGACAAGCTTAATTTTCTGTGCGGCGATATCGCGCATTTTGAGGGCGTCGATAAGGTTGATATGGTTGTGACGCTTCATGCCTGTGATACAGCGACGGATTATGCCCTTTATAAAGCAGTGCTCTGGCAGGCAAAGGTCATTTTATCAGTGCCGTGCTGCCAGCATGAGCTGAATGGCCAGATTCATTCGGAGGCACTTTCAGGAATGTTTAAGTATGGGCTGATTAAAGAGCGCTTTGCGGCGCTTGCCACAGACAGTATGCGGGCAATGCTTTTGGAATCTGTCGGCTATCGGACGCAGATTTTAGAATTTATAGATATGGAACATACACCTAAGAATATTTTAATAAGGGCAATTCTTAAAAATAGTATAACAAAGTGCCGTTTGAGTGAAGAATATAAACAATGCAAAAATTTAATTCACGCGGAGCCGACGTTAGAGAGGCTTCTGTGTGAAAATAAGGAATAAGGAGAGATTTTTCATGGATGAAAGAATTAAAGTATTGGCTTATAATCTGATTAATAAGTCTGTCAAAGCTAAAAAAGGCGATAAGGTGTATATTCATTATACAGGGCCTTCAACACAGGATTTGGGCCGCCAGCTCGTTAAAGAGGCTTATAAGGCCGGTGCGGTGCCGTTTCCGGTGTATACAGATTCGAGAATGCAGCGGGAGATGCTTTTAAACTGTACAGAGGAACAGCTTAAAATAATGGCGGAAAACGATGCGGCGCTGATGCGTCAGATGGATTGCTATATTGCCATCAGAGGTACGGACAATGTGTCCGAGCAGTCCGATGTTCCGGCAGAAAATCTTGCATTGTACGAACGTATTTATATGACGCCGGTACATCATGAAATCCGAGTGCCGAAGACACGCTGGTGTGTGTTAAGATATCCGAACAATGCGATGGCTCAGCTCAATAATCAGAGTCTTGAAGCTTTTGAAGATTTTTACTTTGATGTGTGCAACCTTGATTATACAAAAATGGGCGAGGCGATGAAGCCGCTTGTTGAGCTGATGAACCGCACAGACAAGGTGCGTCTTGTCGGACCGGGCACAGATCTGACGTTCTCTATTAAGGATATTCCGGCAATTCCTTGTGCAGGCGACTGCAATATCCCTGACGGCGAAGTTTACACGGCACCGGTGAGAAATTCAATTAACGGAACGCTTTCATACAATACACCGGCTGTTTTTCAGGGCTTTACTTTTGAAAATATCTGTTTTGAATTTAAGGATGGAAAAATTGTGAAAGCGACGGCAAATAATACAGAACGCCTCAATCAGGTGATGGATACAGATGAGGGCGCGAGATATGTCGGAGAATTTGCCATTGGTGTCAATCCGTATGTCTTAAATCCGATGAAGGATACACTTTTTGATGAAAAGATTGCAGGTTCTTTCCATTTTACACCGGGTAATTGCTATGATGAAGCGCCGAACGGCAATGTTTCTGCAATTCACTGGGATTTGGTATGTATTCAGAGACCGGAATACGGCGGCGGAGAAATCTATTTTGATGATGTGCTTATAAGAAAAGACGGACTTTTTGTTTTAGACGAATTAAAGTGCTTAAATCCGGAAAATTTAAAATAAAAAGAGGGGCGCGGCTTAATTAGTATAAATCATAGTGGTCTTGATTATTTAATAAAAAATGTATTTAAAATTTTGAAAAGACAGGCGAATATAAAAAATATGCCTGTCTTTTTTGCGTTTATAATTAAAATAGAAGATTTTTATATTTGTTTAACGAAAAATTGATTTAATATTTTTGAATACTGTAAAAAAATGTGATTTTGAAAAAATAATGAAAATATAATGAAAATAATGGTGAAAAATGATATGATATAAAAAACTAAGAATATTTTTACTCGGACAATAGGCTGTCTTGCTCTATCTGTATAATGAAGTCAGACTTTAAGGGGGTGTATAGAATTTGAAGCAAGAGCGTGTTTTAGAAAGATCGGAAGAGCGTCG
>USSL01000010.1 GCA_900557175.1 uncultured Eubacteriales bacterium | reverse complement strand
GCCGTCCTCCGCTGATTTGCGAAGTTCATAAAGATATTTTCCAAGAAAATCAATGCGGTTCGGATCATGTACCTTGCCGTCCACCGATACGACATCGTGGCAGGACATACCATTTTCTGTAATATAAATCGGAAGCCCATAGCGCTCATAAAGAAATTTCGGTCCCCAGTAAAGACTCTCCGGCGTTACCGGCCACTGAATCCCTGTTTTGGGAAAACCTGCATAACGGTCCACATATTCCGGCGTGCCATCCGCACCGGCCCGCATACATATACCGTTATAAATATTTTGTCCGTAAAAATCAAGCGGCTGGCACATCAGCTTTAAATCCTCCGGCTTTATATCCGGAAGCCATTTTTCATAAAGTTTCAGTCCATCTTCAGGATATTTTCCGAACAATACCGGATCACTCCACCAGCTGACATTCCAGCTCCACTGCGCCGGATTTTCAGGGCAGGCAAACAATGTTTTTCTTGCCGCCTCAATGTCTTCTTTACTGTTTGTTTTCGGATAGCACATCGTTCCTGTCGGCGCATATCCGATATTAATCGGCTGCTTTGCGGCCGCACGCATTGCCTGCACAGCCTTGCCGTGTGCCATAAGTACATGATGTGCCATAAGGAACGTATCTTTTAACGGATTTTTAAGCGCCGGCGCGTGCTCGGCAGATACATGACCAAGGCCGATAAAACACTGAGGCTCATTGAACGTAATAAAGTTTTTCACTCTGTCAGAGAAATTTTCCACAACAACACGGGCATATTCCGCAAACCAGTCCACACTGTCCGGATTCATCCAACCGCCGCGGATGTAAAGCTCATACGGATAATCCCAGTGAAATAATGTGATATACGGCTCAATCCCATTAGCCACAAGCTCATCAATCAGATGATTATAAAACTCAATGCCCTTTGGATTCACTCTGCCCCTGCCTTCCGGCATAATTCTCGGCCAGCTCACAGAAAACCGATAGGCCTTAAGCCCCATATCCTTCATCATTTTAACGTCCTCTTTATAGAGTTCATAATGATTGCAGGCCACATCCCCATTATGATTTTCATAAACCTTACCCGGATCCATACAAAAAACATCCCATATATTTAAACCTTTGCCATCTTTATAGGCTGCACCTTCGACCTGATAAGAAGCCGTCGCTGCGCCCCATACGAAATCTTTACAAAATCCCATAATTATGTCCTTTCCTGCGAGTACCGCCATCCACATCTATTGTCCCGCGCAAGCTTTGCACAAGTGCCCTCCGGAAACATTTTCACTTTCAGAAGCTGCAAAAGCCGCCGCAGCACAGCCGCAAAATGACACTGCATTTTACGTTTTGCGCCGCGGCGGCTTCGTGTAAATGCGGACAGCCGTCCGCCTCGCTATTCAATTAAATTGTTGTCACAAGTGCATCACACACACCTTCGATTTCATAATCGCCGGTGCCGGCAGGGATAAAAAGGCTGTCGCCCTTTTTAAATGACACACAATCATCTGCCGTTTTTACTGTTCCGCTGCCATCTAAAATAAGCAGGCTTAAAAATGATGTCTCATCAACCAAGCCGGATACACGTTTCATATGACTTCCATCCAGCACAAGCTTGTCCACTGTAAAGTATTTGCAGCTTCCAAGATGCGGTGCAAAAGATTTCTGACAAGTCATTGGTTCTGTATTTGTCACTTTAAGCGCCTTATCCACATGAAGCTCTCTCGGATTTCCGTCCTTATCCAGTCTGCCGTAATCATACACGCGGTATGTTACATTGGAATTCTGCTGGATTTCCGCAATCACAATACCTGAACCAATCGCATGGATTGTGCCGGATTCAATAAAGAACACATCGCCTTTTTTTACCTGAACCTTGTTGAGCACATCTGTCAGTGTATTGTTTTCAATTCTCTCTTTAAATTCAGCCTCATCAACTGCTTTTGAAAAACCGAAGTAAAGGCTTGCGCCCTCCTCGCAGTCCACAACGTACCACATCTCTGTTTTTCCGTACTGATGCTCATTTTTCAGCGCATAATCATCGCTCGGATGTACCTGAATTGACAAATCGCCTTTCGCATCAATAAACTTTATAAGCACAGGGAAGTTTTCAAACTGCTCACAGTTGCTTCCAAGCACGCCTCTGCCGCAGCTTTCAATATATTCTTCCAATGTTTTTCCGGCATAAGAACCGTTTTCAATGCGGCTCGGGCCGTCGGGATGACAGGATAATTCCCATGTCTCCGCCAGCTTTTCACCGTCATATTTCTTTCCAAAATCCGTCATCAGCTTTGTACCGCCCCAAAGGTAGTCCTTGCCTGCAGGTATTAATTTTAAAACAGCCATTTTTAAACTCTCCTTTATCTATATACAATCAATCTTTCAGCGTATTCATGAGACCTTCAAGCTTATGTTCGGCATCTTCAAGGGATGTGCCCTTAACGCCTGCATAATACTTAATCTTCGGCTCTGTACCTGAAGGTCTGACACAGAACCATGCGTCATCTTCAAGGTCAAAGTAAAGAACATTGGACTTCGGAAGTCCTGTCGGTGTCACTTCACCTGTCGCCATATTTTTAACTGTATCTTCTCTGTAATCGCGGAAAGCTAAAACCTTATAGCTGCCGACCTCCTTCGGCGGATTGCTGCGGAGCTCATCCATCATCTGTTTCATCTTCTCGGCGCCGTCGGCACCTTTGAATGTTTTTGTAAATAAATCTTCTTTATAATAACCGTATTTCTCAAAAATATTAAGCATCTGATCCCAAAGTGTCAGACCGCAGCCGGCATAGTAAGCTGCTGCTTCGCAAAGCGCCATCACTGCCACACAGGCATCTTTGTCTCTCGCATGTGTGCCTACAAGGCAGCCGTAGCTCTCCTCAAAGCCAAACAAATATTCGTAGCTGTGATTTTCCTCAAAGAGCTTAATCTGCTCGCCGATATATTTAAATCCTGTCAATGTTTCAGGACAGTAAACATTATATGCCTCTGCCACTGCTTTTGCCATATTAGAAGATACGATTGTTGTCACAATCGCGCCGTTTTCAGGCATAAGCCCAAGAGCTTTCTTTTGTGACAGCTCATATTCACAAATAAGCATACCGGACATATTTCCCGTAAATACTTTGTATTCGCCGGATTTTGTATCTTTAGCATAAACACCCAGTCTGTCCGCATCCGGATCTGTCGCAAGCACAAGGTCTGCATCAACCTCTTTTGCAAGCTTTAAGGCAAGCTCAAAAGCTTTCTTATCTTCAGGATTCGGGTAGCTTACTGTCGGGAAATTGCCGTCCGGCATCTCCTGCTCAGGGACAACATAAACCTGCTCGAAGCCAAGCTCTTTAAGAACGCGGCGCACCGGTACGTTGCCTGTGCCGTGAAGCGGTGTATAAACAATTTTAAGCTTTGAAGCCTGCGCCTTAATTGCTTCAGGATGAAGAACAAGCTTCTTTAAAGCTGCCATATATTTATCATCAATATCCGCGCCAATCACTTCGTAAAGTCCTGCGGCCTTTGCCTCCTCTAAGGACATCTTCTTAATTGCCGCAAAATCAGTCACACGGCCAACCTCACTGATAATCTCAACATCCTTAGGATATGTAATCTGAGCGCCGTCCTCCCAGTAAACTTTATAACCGTTATATTCCGGCGGATTGTGGCTTGCAGTAATAACAATACCTGAAATACAGCCAAGCTCACGCAAAGCAAAGGATAATTCCGGCGTCGGGCGAAGCGAATCAAAAACATAAGCCTTAATACCGTTGGCTGCAAAGCAAAGCGCCGCCTCATTGGCAAATTCAGGGGACATTCTTCTTGAATCGTAGGCGATTGCCACACCCTTATCCTGTCCGTTCTGCTGAATAATATAATTTGCAAGTCCCTGTGTCGCCTTGCTGACTGTATAAACGTTCATGCGGTTTGTACCTGCGCCGAGAACGCCTCTTAAACCGCCTGTACCAAATTCAAGGTCTTTGTAAAAACGGTCAAAAATTTCTGTCTCATCATTTTCAATGGCTTTAAGCTCTGCCTTTGTCGCCTCGTCAAAAATCGGAGACTGACACCAAAATTCATACTTACTTCTGACTTCTGCATTCATGATTATTACCTCCATATGTCGCCTGCAGCTTTAAGACGCAATGACTGAAACAAGATAAAATTCTCTCGCATCATCTTCGTGTGTCCCGGTAATCGTAATTTCAAGCGTATGCTTCTTATACGCACCGTGATGCATCAGTGTCTGTAAATACAAGCAGTCGCCCCAGTCCTCATCGAAGTTTCCGTCAAGCTCGACAGGATGCTCTCTGTCGCCGTCAATAACTGCGGTCGCTTTTGGTACCGGATGGAGGACTGACTTTCTGTACTGTACTGCCAGACAGCTGCACTCTATTTCAAAGGTTATTTTATCATTCATTTTAGATGCCGTAAAGCCATTTTTATATAAATCAAGCATCCCCGATTTCTCATTCCCGTCCGCCGCAAAGCCGTCAAGTGTATACACAGCATCATTTTTTTGATAAAGACGGCTGTTTTCGTAGGCATTTTGGGTAATTGGCGCCTTTAACGCCGGCTCATCCTCATCATTGTCTATATCCGCATACACCCTGTCTAAAAAGCTTCGGACAGCGCCGGCTACATATTCATGTCCCAAATCATTTGGGTGAAGATTATCCGGCGTCAGCTCCGGCGCCTTATAAAGTCCCGAGGTTATCATCGGATAAACTGCTTTTTTCATACTGATACACGGCACGCCGTAATAAGCGCCAATGCTGTTGTGAAAATCTTCCGCGTTATGACCGTCATCATAAAAAACATTATTCATAATCATCACTGCCGGCCGGGATTTTGCACATAGCAGCTTTCTTATAACTCCCTCAAAAGTCTCCATAAAAAAGCTGTCGGCCTCGTCATTGACACTGAAATCAACAACGACAACGTCCGGCTCAAAAGCAAGAACATCCTTATCTGCCCTTGCGGCGCCATAATGGGAGGAAGTACCCCCGATACCGCCATTGACGTATTCAAACTGAGTTTTCGGGAAAGTTTCCTTCCACCACGAAAACACTCTGTAGGCATAACACAGCTTGTCTTCCGACGCAAGACTTCCCTGGGTAATCGAGCCGCCAAGAAAGCCTATCGTCAGCGTCTCGCCCAAGGCTGCCCGGCGCATACACGATTTTAACCGCGCCCAGCTGCCGCGGACGGCCATGCCCTGTTCAAGCCATTTTTGTGCTGTCATATTTTATGCCTCCTTTGCTTACATCTGTTTCTTTAAAAATTCTTTGTTTTTCTGAATCAAATCAATTCTTTGTTTTACACAGTCTACAGAACGCAAAGGATCTGACGGTGTATTAAACACATAATCTGTCAGCTTGCCGATTGTTGTTGTCGCCACGTGCATTCTCGTATCCGAAGATGCGTAGTAAATAAACACATCGCCGTTTTCTCTGGCAATCGCACCGTTTGTAAATACAACGTTGGATACATCACCGACACGCTCTTTATCCAAAGGTCCGATTAAAAGCCCTGACGGCTCTGCAATAACTTTTTCCGGATGCTCTAAATCTGTCGCAAAAGCATAGATAACATAGCGAAGTCCTGCCGCTGTATTTCTCACGCCGTGGGCAATGTGAATCCAGCCTCTGTCCGTCTTAATCGGCACTGCGCCCGCGCCGTTTTTAGCCTCTGTAATTGTATGGTATTTGCGTCTGCTTGTCATAATTTCTTCATCAATGACTGCGTGCTCAATATCATCACACAGACCGAAGCCGATGCCGCCGCCGCTTCCTGTCTCGATGAAATCGTCCATCGGACGTGTGTAGAAGGCATACTTTCCATTAATAAATTCAGGATGAAGTACAACATTTCTCTGCTGCGGGCTTCTAAGTGTCTTTAAATTATCAAGGCGCTCCCATGTTTTTAAATCCTTTGTGCGGACAATACCTGCTGCCGCGACAGCCGCCGATAAATCATTCACTGTCGTATCCTTGCTCTCAGAACAGAATACACCGTAAATCCAGCCGTCCTCATGTTTTGTCAGACGCATATCATAAACATTTGTTTCCTCCGGGCAAGTATCCGGCAAAAGCACCGGCTCATCCCAAAATCTGAAGCCGTCAATACCTGTCTCACTTTCCGCCACTGCGAAAAATGATTTTCTGTCTGCGCCCTCAACACGGGCAACGAGATAAAACTTTCCGTCAAGCTCAATAGCGCCTGAGTTCATGACTGCATTAATGCCGAGTCTTTCCATAAAATACGGATTTGTCTCAGGATTTAAGTCATATTTCCATTCAACCGGCGCATGATTTCTTGTAAGCACCGGATCTTCGTATCTGTCAAAGACGCCGTTATAAAAATCACTTTTTCTGTTTTTTCTTGCAATGAGCTTTTCAAGCTTTTCTTTTTCAACATAATATTGTGGATGTAACATGAATTATAACCTCCTGATAACTTCAAAGCACATTCTTCCGTTGTGGTAAGGACACTTCCAAGGCTCGACAATCGGCTTTTTCGTCGCTGGCACGCCGTTCTCGTCCAAATCCCAGAACCACTCGGAGCCCTCTCTCTTGTCAACTAAGTTTGTTTTAATATAATCCCACTGGCCGAAGACCGCCTCAAGATATTCCTTATGTTCCGGTGCTTTTTCATAGCCATTTAAAAAGCCGACAACCGTTTCTGCCTGAACCCACCATCTTCTCGATACATCATCGACGCCTTTTTCGCACTCGTTCAGCAATGAATTATCTTTAAACGCTGTTTTATAAACTTCGGCTGTCAGATCTTTTGTAATAGCCTGCATTTTTTCTGAAAGCGCCTGATCGCCAAGCACCTCGCAGCCTCTGTCAATAAGCCATGCCGTCTCAATATCGTGACCGTAGGAATGTAAATCAATAAGCGTATTCCAGTGAGCGTCAAAAAATACTTCCTGACGATGGCGTTTTGGATTATAAACCTTATCCGCAAAAATCTCTAAAATCCAGCGGAGATTTTCGCCGACCTTTTCATCCTTTGTCACTCTGTAAAGCTCTGTATATGCCTCGAAAACATGAAGCAGTGTATTCATTGTCTTTTCTGCCATCACGCCGTTTTCAGAAAGCTTCTCATTACTGACCGGCTCAAAGTTTCTGTCAAAGGCTTCAAGATAACCTTCACTGTCTTTGCAGCGTGTCTCAATGAGTTCGTAAAGCTTCCATGCAAGTTCTAAAGCTTCTTTATTGCCTGATGCGTCATAATAAGAAGAAAGCGCATAGATAGCAAACGCCTGATTGTATGTATGCTTGATGTCATCGGCAATTTTTCCGTCATAAGTCACCGCCCAGTAAATACCGCCATAGGTTTCATCAATACAGCATTTTTTTATAAATTCATAAGCATGGTCCGCATATTCAAGAAGCGTCTTATCGCCCAAAGTCATCGCTGCATTTGCAAAAAACCATAAAATACGGCTGTGGAGGATACAGCCTTTGACAGCTGTTTTATCTATATTTAAGTCAAAATCCACATAGCCGTAAAAGCCGCCGTTTTCTTTATCGCGAAGCTTCTTCCAAAACGGAAGAAGCTTCATCTCAAGATGATTTTTAACTTCTGATTTTAACTGCTTTGTATCCATCAAAAACGCTCCTTTTATCTTCTGCCGATTTCTGTATCAGCCTCTGTCACAACGGAATGTGCCTTAATATATTCGACAAGCTCGTCTGCATAGCAGAATGCAAGACCTACATAGCTGTCTGCAGCGCCGTAGTAAATCGCCATCTTATTTGTTTTACTGTCATGAATTGTCGCGCAAGGGAAAACAACATTCGGCACAAAGCCTCTCTCCTCATACCATTCTTCCGGTGTCAAAAGATATGTCTCACAGCGGTATTTCACAATTGACGGATTGTCAATATCTAAGATTGCGCCGCCAAGGCTGTATACATAGCCGTTACATGTACCGGACACACCATGATAAATTAAAAGCCAGCCTTCGCTTGTCTCAATCGGTGCTGCGCCGCCGCCGATTTTAAGGCTTTCCCACCATTCACTGCCTTTGCCCATTACATGACGATGTTTGCCCCAGTAAGTCATATCCGGACTTTCTGAAAGAAAGATATCGCCAAACGGTGTATGTCCGCTGTCCGACGGTCTTGAAAGCATTACGAAATTGCCGTTAATTTTTCTTGGGAATAATACAGCGTTTCTGTTAAATGGAATAAACGGATTTTCAATACGGACAAACTTTTTAAAATCTGTTGTTTTTGCTACACCGATGGATGCGCCGTAGAAATCCTGACACCAAATCACATAATATGTATCTTCAACCTTCACAAGACGAGGATCATATGCGTAAACCGGCATAAACGGCTCATCATTCTCATCAACAAACTGAATTTTTTCTTTGTCAAATTCCCAGTGAATCGCATCCTTACTTCTGCCAAGGTAAATATAAGGAATACCGTTTGTCTGCTCACCGCGGAACACACCGATAAATTCATCGCCGTAAGGCATTACCGCACTATTAAAAATTCTTGCAACGCCCTCCACCGGATTGCGTCCGATAATCGGATTTTCACTGTATCTCCAAATTGGCGCCCCTGTAAGACCTTCCGGTTTTTCCTGCCAAGGCACATTTTTAACTTCAGGGCTTAATAACTTAAATTCACTCATTTTAAAATCCTCCATATTTTCATTCCGGTATTTTTACCGTTTAAGACGCCCACACATCATCGCCGAAGCTTTCAATAAAAGCTGACAGCTCATCAGCCATCTGTTCAGCTTCCGGTATTCTGATATGTCCCGGCGTTCCCGCACCATTATTTGAATATAAGAAATGTACAATTTTTTCGTCATCAGTTTTTCTGCACACTTCATCAATAGACTTATCCCAATTTTCATCGTGCATAAGAATCGTTGTTGCAAGAATAATCAGCGCCTTTGGATATTTACCGCGGATATTTCTCACAAACTGCTCATAATGTGCACGCCATATTTTTGCTTTTTCGCAATCATAGTCTTCTGCCATATAATCATCCGGGTGGTTATCATTCTGACCAATCGCCACAATCACAACGTGGGGCGTATATTTTTTAAAATCCCACGGCACCGCGCTCTCCCCTGTTTCCGGATTGTATTCAATCTTATCCCACGTACTTTCAATGCCGATATAATCCGGCGCATGAAACCATCCCGTATCATCTAAAAGGGCAATACCGCCCTGCGCAATATCATGAAGCCGGGCATTTAATTTTCTCGCTGTCATTGCCGTGTAAGCATACCAGCTGTTGGAATACTCGCCCTGATGCTTGGGATCGGGTTTCCCAACATAATCAACCGCCTCCGAAACTTCTCCGGCAGAAACCGAATCACCGTATACTTCAATTTTTCGCTCAGGCAGCGGCTCAGGCTTTTCAAGCTGCGCGCCTTTGTCAAAATAAAAACCTAAAAGTGTGATTGTATGGCAGGAATCCATACGCTTAAATACAATCAGCTCATGGCGTCCCTCATCAAGCTTTTCTGCCAGTGTCAGCATCACACTTCTGTCATCGTGAGGCAGTAAAAGCTTCTTTTGCACACCATCCACAAAGACGCCAAGATAATTATCCCAACAGCCTCTGTGATTTTTGAGACAGATTTTTGCCGACGTTCCCGTAAAATACGTCTTAACCATTGTATACGGGTACACAAGCACCGGCGCATCCGCATCCGTCGTATCAATACGTCCCATATACATAAGCCTGTCATCCGACGGCTTTATAAACAACTCATTTTCATTACAAAGCATCTGTCTGTGCCTCCCTGAACTTTTGATTATTTCTCTTTGATTTTAAAAGTGCTTCCATTTTTTCAAACAGAAGCACTTATTGACTGCCGCCGTATCAGCCCTTGACAGCGCCAGCCGCAAGGCCGCCGTAAATCTGCTTCTGACAGCAGATAAATATAATCAGCGCAGGAAGCAGTGTAATAATAACACCTGCACAAATGTAGTTATACTGACTTCCCAAAGGCCCCTGGAATGTATACAGAGCCGTCGATACGACACCGAGATTTGCCTTATCCTGCAGATAAAGGTTCGCCATGTAGTATTCGTTGTATGTACCCACACCTTTTAAAATCATAACCGTAATAATTGCCGGTTTAAGAAGCGGGAATAAAATCTTGAAAAACACACCGAAGTATGTACAGCCATCCATAATCGCCGACTCATCCAGTGACGGTGAAATATTTTCAAAAAACTGAATGAAAATCGTGACAGAAATAATATCCGTACCCATCATAACGATAATGTAGCCGTATAAATGATTAATAAAGCCGAGACTGTTCATAATCGCATACACAGAAACCTGCATTGCAATACCCGGAAGCAGGCTTGCAAAAAGGAAAAGATTTCTAATTAATGCGTTGCCGTGGAATTTAAAACGGTTCAGCACATAAGCGAGCATAGAGCCAATCATCACAGAACCTAAAAGCACGCACACAAGCACAATAATCGAGTTTCTGAAAGCTGTGCCCATATTTGCCTTATTCCACGCTTCAATAAAGTTGTCAAAATATGTCCATGAGCCCGGAAGCGTCATAACGTTTGTATTCGCATATTCCTCCGGCGTCTTAAACGCTGTAATGACACAGCTGACAATCGGAAGCACCGCGATAAAGGATGCCGTGATCAGCATAAAATATTTAAAAATATTCCAAATAATTTTTCTTATCCACATGCCTGCGGTCATACCTGTTGCACTCTGATTCATCCTGCGGCACCTCCTTTCACTGTATCATGCGCATTTCCTGAAGCTGTTAATACAGCTGTATTTTTTGCGGCTGCCTTCGCCTGCTTTGCGGCGCGCTTATTCATTTTCTTTGCCGAACGGCTGCCGTCATCATCGGTCGGGAACAATCTGTTCATAATAATCTTCTGCAGCATTGTCGCAATAAATATAAGAATAAACAAAATAATCGCCATCGCCGAAGCAAGTCCGACTTTTTGGTTCGTATGCGCCAGCTGATTCATCTTTACAAAATAAGTCGCTGTTCCGAAAGAACCGTTTGTAATAACGTAAGGCGGTTCGAAGGCACTTAAGGAACCTGAAATTGATAAAATAATATTTAAAACAACCACCGATTTAATGCTCGGAAGCATAATATATCTGAATTTATGCCATGCATTAGCGCCGTCGATTGCCGCCGCCTCATATAATGTCTGATCTACAGCCATCATCGCACCGAGAAACAGCACCATATTCTGTCCGAGATACCGCCATATGGATGTCCCCGCCAGCGAGAAGTTGTTAATACTCATATCTTTAAGCCAGTACGGCAGGTTTTCCAAATTAAATCCAAGCCATCCGAGCACTGTATCAAACACAAAGCCTCTTGTGAAGAAAAACTTAAAAATAAAGCCGATGGCAATACCATTAATTAAATAAGGGAAAAATAAGAATCCTTTAAAAAGTGCGCTGCCTTTTGTTTTAAAGCATAGAATTGTCGCGAAGAACAAGGCGAGCGCTAACTGCACAAAGCCGCCGGCAATATAGAATAATGACAGCTTTAATGTTGCAAATAAGTCATCTCTCGTAAATACTTCAATATAATTTTCAAGTCCTACAAAATCTTTAACTTTCAAATATGTTCTGTCATAAAAACTGAATTTAAACATTTCCAAAAACGGAATATATGTAAATACCATCAGCAGCACTAACGGAAGCGTCATAAAAGCGATGAGTACAAGTGTCTTCTGGCCCTTCCGGCTCCGTATCCATTCACCGAAACTCTTTTTACTTTTCATTTGAGTTTTTCCTGACATAAGGTGCCTCCCTTCTAACTTGTGAGGGCACACTTTTTATCGTGTGCCCCATCAAATGATTTATCTTATTTTGTTGCAGCTAAATAGTCATATTCTTCAGGTGTTACGCCATTTTCTTCCTGAGCTGCCGTCCACTTTTCATTCCATTCAGTCATAATTTCATCAAGTGTCTGTGAACCTGTAAGCGCCGCCTCAACAATCGCCTGAATCGGCTCATTTGCTACGTTAATACCAAGCTCTGAAGCATTGTTAATATCATTATATAATGTCTCCTCACCAGCCGGTGCCGGGTTATCCATAACAAGAGGAATACCTTCCATATCTTTTAATGTTTCCGGATAAGGCGCATCCTTAACGATAGAAATACCGCCCTGATTTTCTGCAAAACCGGATTTTTCTGTAAGCCATTTTACATAAATCATAGAAGCAAGCTTATTTTCATCAGATGAATTTGCATTAATACCATATGCATAGTCAGGACCTGCTGAAACATACTGTTTTCCATTGACTGTGATAGGGAATGGCATATAAGCGATGTCATCCGGATTGCTGCCGCCGGCCTGCATCTGTGTAATTGCCCATGAACCAAGCACCATACATCCGATTTCGCCGTTATTAATCATACCCTTGCTGCCTTCCCAGTCTGTTGTTGTCGGATCATCCTCAACAAGACCTCTTGCAACTGCTTCATATAATGTGTAGTAAACTGCATAGGGACCTGTCATATCGTCATGCTTCTGGAATGGATTTAAGCCGTGTGTTAAGCCCATATTTGAAAAATCTGCATCACCTGTTGCTGAACCCGTAATATAAGCGTTCCATGCGCCCATTGTCCATACTGCCGCAAAGTTTGTGTAGAGTGGAATAGCGTCTGTGTTATCTTTGATTTTCTGTAATGCATCAAGAAATTCTTCCGGTGTCTTTGGAAGCTCTGTGATGCCTGCATCAGCGAATACCTTCTTATTATAAACGATACCCTGAACATTACCCATTGAAGGAATACCGTATGCCTGTCCGTCATAAGCCTGATTGTTTAACATAATGTAATCATTTTCAAGCTCTGCCACAGGACCGAAACTTACAAATTTATCAGGATAATCTACTTTATCAACTGTTGTCGGTATCATACATATATCGCCCCAGTCATCTGTTGTCATACGCATCGTCATATCCTCAGCGTAGTTTGTCACTGCTTCATATTTAACAGTGATGTTTGGATATAACTCATTAAACTGTTTCACATAATCTGCAAAAAGAGTATCTACAACATCTGTCTTATGTGTGAGAATCTTAATATCCGCTGTTAAATCCGTATAATCTTCGCCTAATTTAATATCTGTGATTTTTGCAGGAAGGCTGCTTTCTGTACCTGCATTTGCTTCTGTTCCTGTGTTTGAATCTCCACCCTTTGTTTCACTGTCATTGTTACCGCCGCAAGCTGTCAATGATGCAGCTGCCATAAGTGACGCCATGCTTAATGCAAAAATTCTTTTCGCTTTTTTCATGATTCTTTCCTCCGTTTTTAAGTTTTTTAAGCAAATTTAACTTTAAATAAATATTAACATAGACTTATATATTTTTCATCATAAAATCTTGGTTTTTATATCACTTTCTTGATTACGTACGCTTATTTTGTCATTTTTAACAGTTTTTCGCATCTGTTTTTGTGTATTATGTCCATAGTTTTTTTAGTTTTTAATACAATTTAAACATTTACTTTTCTGTCATTCTAATTTTAAGTTGGTTTTGCATCGTTTTTTATTAATTAATTTAAGCTTGTTTTTAAGTTAAGTTAATCTCTAATCATTTCAAGCAGTACCATGCGTGATTAAAACCAGATTAAAATTCATTGATTTTTATACTAATGTTTACTATACTAGGGATAACAAAACAAAAGCGAGGTGGGCATTTTGGATTTAAAGAAAGAACTTGAAAAGCTGGAGCTTTTAAACGCAGAAGCGGCAGAAGTCATAAAGAAAAATTTATCGATGTTTACGTTCATAAATATACGAACTGCGGATGACCTTTACATTTACACAGAGGCATTTTTTCATGTTGCCGCAAAATACCCATATCAAATCCGGCAGACGGCAAATCATCCGGACGGTCTGTGTCTTTTGTACACCTCAGATGGAGAAGGCCTTCTGACACTGACTGACGGCACACAGTTTCATCTCACCGCGCACTGCCTCTGTTTCTGGCCGCAGCGCATGACATCCAACGTCCGCATCATTGCTTCACATTGGAATCACTATATCCTCATTATACAGGGCAGCCAGCTTCCATGGTTTTTAAAACAGCTTTGTGACACTACTACAAACGCAGGCATTCTCAGGGCAGAACATTCTAAAATTCCTCATATGCTTTATGCCTGTGAGACCGCCAGAGATTTTTCCATTGATGCGCCCCTTTATAATCTCAACTATACGACCTTTTTTCTTTCGGAAGTCATCCGGCTTGCAGCCGATAAAAACGCTGCGCCGGATATTCCCGAATATTTACAGGATATCCGCCAGTCTTTTGACAAAAATTACAGTCATTACTATTCTCTTGATATGCTTGAGAAAAAATATGGCATCAACAAATACCGGCTCGCCAAAGAATTTACCCACTATTATGATATTGCCCCGATCAGCTATCTTAGCCACAGGCGCATCGAAGCGGCCAAAAGACTTCTTTTATCAACCAATATGAAAATACATGAAATTGCAAATCAGGTCGGCTACGAAAACCCGACACACTTTATCAATATCTTTAAAAAGCAGACCGGCATGACCCCCCTCGTCTACCGGAAACTCGGCGCAGAACTATAAACAAAAAAGGGCTGCATATCCTATGGAGAATGTAACAAAAAAGGATAGAAACTTTGCGTAACGCGGAATTGTCAACTGACGCACTGCATATCCTATGGAGAATGTAACAAAAAGGGCTGCATACTTTGCGTCGTGCGGAATTTTAAGCTAACGCACCAGCAAAGTATGCAACCCTTAATTTATTACACTCTCCGTACACTATCTTTGATGACCATCTTCCCGGTGACGATTCTTGTCATTTCTATGTCTTTTTTATGATGCTTCAGCCGGTTGACAAGTTTATCAATGGCAACTTTAACCATCGCCTCGACATTGACCTCATAAGTTGTAATTTTCACATCACAAAGCCCGGTGTACAAATAATTATCATAACCGACAATAGAAATATCCTCCGGCACCTTATAGCCATTTTGTGCCAAAAGCTTAATCAGCTCACTGGCTGTAAGGTCACTGTTGCAGGCAAATGCCGTCGGCATTTCCTTTGGCAGAGAAAGTCTGTCAATTTCCATACGTCCCGTAAATCCTCTGTCGGCAATCACCCAATCTTTACGTAGCGGAATATTATTTTCCATCAGCGCCTTGCAGTAACCGAAATAACGGTCTGTAATACTGTTGTTAGCGAGTACCGTACCGACATAGGCGATATTTCTGTGACCGTTTTCGATAAGATAATTGACTGTATGATACATGCCGTAAAAATTGTCCGAAATAACCGCATCCGCAAAAATATCTTTTTTTACGAAATCCACGAGAACAACCGGCATATCTGATTTTTCGATAAGAAAGGACAGGTATTCATTCGTCACCTCGCCGATTACCGCAATACCGTCGGCATTTTTTCCTTCGACGCTCAGCGGCAGAACAAGGTTTTCTTCGTCCTCCTGTTTTAGCACCTCATAAAGTACCATACAATTTTTATTTTTCGCAGCCGTGCAAAACTCCTGATATACTTTCCAGTAAAACGACGGATAAGAGCCCAAATACTTATCCGCAATAATAACACATATATTCAGCGTTTTTGTCCGTTCAACAACAACCGTTCCCCGTTTTGTTTTATAACCCATTTCGGCTGCTGTACTTCGTATCTTATCTCTGAGCTCATCACTGACACCTTTTTGGCCTGAAAGCGCGTTCGACACCGTCACCGTACTGACGTCTAATCGTTTTGCAATATCCGAAAGCCGCACTGTCTTCCTCATAAATGTGTACCTCCCCTGAAACATACCTTCTAAAAATTGAATCTTATCTTGATTATATTAATTTTACTTAATTTTGTCAATATATCGCCTTGTTTCTACTTAAATTTCGCTTAAAAAATTACAGAAATTCTTAAACCTTAAATTGTCGAAACATTATGATTGATGTCATTCCCATCTTATGTTACACTAACTAAAAACATATTTTCTTTTATTCTATACCATCTTTATTTTTTCAAGTCACTATACTTCACAAAATACAAGTATTGTCTCCCATTACATTTTATTATAAACTAAGAGGAGGGATGTTCATGCCTGCAATTGATACCGCAATGCATGATTTTATGTCTGATCCATATATTTTTTCAGAATTTATCAACATTTTTGTTTTTAACGGCAAGCCTGTCCTGACAGCGAAAGATTTGGACGATAAGGACAGCAATCTTTCCCAGATGATTGATTTTAAAGAAAATAAGACGGCTGCGGCCATCTCCGACAGCGCTGCCACGGTGGAACGCTACAGAGATGTCATTAAAAAAGCCGTCATTAAAGATAGCTTTATTTTGCTTGCCATCGAAAATCAGACAAATATATCTATGATTATGCCTGTAAGAAATGCTCTTTACGATATGTTGAATTATCAATCTCAGATCAAAGCTTTACAGCGCAAAAACAAAATCGAAAGAAGCACTTACGCTAACAGCGGATATTTTTTATCCGGTATGACAGCCACGGACAAAATATGCCCTGTCATCACATTTGTATTTTATTATGGCGAAAAGCCGTGGACAGGGCCTGTGACTTTACATGAAATGCTTAACACCAACGAACTACCAAAAGAATTTTTGCCATTTCTCCCCGACTATCGAATCAATCTCATCGACATTCATAATATCAGCGACGATATACCAATGTCAGAAGACTTAACCATCGTCATTTATTTATTAAAATACCGGGGTCAGAAAGGGCGCTTAAAAGCCTATATTCAAAATAATCCTGAAATTTTTGAAAAAATTCCTGAGCATTTGCTGAATTTAATTTCAGTGATACTAGATACTCCATGGCTGATCCATGAAAAAAACAAATATATTTCAAAGAAAGGACGTGTCAATATGTGTACAGCAATCAAAGAATGGTATGAAGAAGCACTTTCCGAAGGCGAAAGCCGAGGCAAAATTGAAGGAAAAGCCGAGGGCAAAATCGAGGGCAAAATCGAGGGCAAAGCCGAGGGACTTAATCTTGCCGGAGAAATCATCAAAAGAAAAAAGCACGGCGAATCGCCTGCCGCGATTGCACGTGCTCTGAATATTGAACAGACAGAAGTTTCCATATGCTATGCGACTTTTAGAAAGTAGCAGACGGATGTCTTGTGCGCCCCCATGAAACGTATCATATCTACTGTCCTATTTCATCATGCGCCAAAGAACGCCGTCATCACCCGTGTGAGCGCTTCCTGATCCTTTGTTCCCATAAGTTCTCTTGCAGAATGCATCGACAGAAGCGGCACGCCAAGGTCTACGGTTTTAAGCGGAAGCTGAGATGAAATCAGCGAACCGATTGTCCCGCCGCCGGACTGGTCGGAACGTTTAACACAGCACTGGTACGGAATATCAAAAGCTGCACAGAGCTGCTTTAAACTGCCGCTTGCCTGACAGTCCCATGAATACTTCTGATTACTGTCCGTTTTAATGACAAAGCCTTTGCCAAGCACCGGCATTGTCGTAATATCATAAACGCCCGGATAGTTTGGATGATAGCCATGACCGACGTCCGCAGATAAAATCATGCTGCCATGAATGTCTGAAATATATTCGGCGCGGCTTTTTCCGAAGGATGCCCATATTTTTTCAAAAACACGGTCAAGCATTGTCGAATCCGCGCCCTGCTTTGTCTGGCTTCCGATTTCCTCATGATCAAATAAAACAGCCATCGCCACTTTGTCCTTCGGCGCACTGTCAATAAGACCGTAAACAGCAGCGCAGGCAGATGTAATATCGTCCAGTCTCGGCGCTGAAATCAGCTCGTCATGAATGCCGAGCAGCATCGGTTTTTCCGGATTGTAAAGACATAATTCATAATCAAGAATATCCTCCGGCAAAACACCGGCTGCCTCTGCAATAAAATTCATCAGCACATTATCCTTATTCAGCTCATCTTCAAGCGTTCCGAAAATCGGCAGAAGATGTGTCTGCTTATCTATTTTATTGCCTGCCTCCATCAGGGCATGGCTCATATGAATCGCAAGGCTCGCGATAATCGCCGCCGGCTTTTCAATATTCACATCAATCATTTTCGGCTCAAAAATATTTTCTGACTTTACTGCCAGCCGCCCTGCGATTGAAAGCGGACGGTCAAAAAACGTCGATAATATCGGACCGCCGTAAACCTCCACATTGGCCTGCAGGTACCCCTGCTTTATAAGCTGGGCATTTGGCTTAATGCGAATACACGGCCAGTCAATATGTGCGCCCGCAATATGAGCCCCCTTTGTCAAATCTAAATTTTCTCCGAGCCGGAAGGCAAAAAGCTCGCCTGCAAACGGACGGCAATAATATGCCCCGCCTGCCGAAAGCGCCCACGTCTCTTTAAAATCAAGCGGCTTAAAACCGGCCGCCTCAAGCACACCGGCCGCATAAGAAACGCCATGCGCCGGTGAAACAGAATTTTCTATAAAATCAAAAAGTCTCTGAATATCATTCACTTTAGTTCTCCTCCAAATTTAGGTTTGTCGGCTTAGCATATTGGAAACTTTATTGCCACTATTTCAGGCGCATGGGGCGGCATATCATTTCTGGTGACACGCTGCGCCTTTCTATGAACGCCGCGCGTC
>USSL01000009.1 GCA_900557175.1 uncultured Eubacteriales bacterium | reverse complement strand
ACCTCCGTTTTTAGTATAACAGCGAAAAGTGGATGGGACAAGTAAAAATGCCGCAGACAAAACTATTTACCAAAACGTATGTATGTGGTATATTTAGATTACGTATCTGTAAACATTTGTACAGTGAGGTAATAGTATTATGGATAAAGATAAAGAAAATATAAACGATGTACAGGACGGCCGATTAAAGCTTAAAGGAAAGCTTAAGACGTATCTGCGCTGGCCGCTGTGGCTTTTGGTGATTTTTGCCGTTGTTTGTGCAGGCTCATTTTTTATTGATTACAGAGCAGGACTTTTAGCACTGGCAGGGCTTATCATATATGGTGTTGTTATCTTTGTTTTATATATGAGAATTAAGCCGGTTGTACTCAGTGAGCTCGTCAATTTTGCGCTGGATTACGGGCAGGTGCAAAAATCATTGCTTCATGAGCTTGAGATTCCGTATGGTGTGCTTGATGAGAATGGAAATCTTTTGTGGGCCAATGCCAAGATGAAAGAGATTGCCGACGTAAAGGCAGCCGAGAGAGGCATTGCAAATTTATTTCCTGAACTTAAAAAGGACAGTCTGCCGTCAGGAGATGCAAAGGTTGTCTGCAATGTTTCATATAAGGAATTTAAGTTCCGCGCAGAGCTTTCTAAAATTGTTGTGGAAGGCTTTTCAGAAAAAAATGATTTGATTGATTTGGGCGGCCAGGAAAATGTGCTTATTGCCTTCTATCTTTTTGATGAGACGGAAATTACAAAGTATAAGAAGGAAAATCAGGAACAGCGCCTTGTGTGCGGCACAATTTTTGTGGACAATTATGAAGATGCGCTAAATAGTACGGAAGAAGTGCGCCGCTCCCTTCTTGCGGCACTGATTGAGCGTAAGATTACAAAGTTTATGCAAAGCTATGACGCTATTGTCCATAAGACAGAAAAAGACCGGTTCCAGTTTGTTATCCAGCAAAAGTATTTGCCGCTGATTCAGACAACAAAGTTTGCGATTCTTGACGAAGTCAGGGAAATTAATATCGGCAATGAGATTCCGGTGACACTTTGTATTGGTGTCGGCGTCAATGGCGCCAATTATGCCCAGTGTGCCGAGTGGTCAAGAAATGCCATTGAGCTTGCTTTAGGCCGCGGCGGAGATCAGGCGGTTATTAAAGACGGCGATAAGATTTCTTATTACGGCGGCAAGACGAAGCAGGTTGAAAAGAGTACCCGCGTCCGTGCCCGCGTGAAAGCCCATGCCTTAAAGCAGCTTCTTGAGGGTAAGGAAAAAGTGCTTATTATCGGACATAAAATCGGCGATGTGGACTCTTTTGGCGCGTCGATCGGTGTTTACCGGGCAGCCCGCGCCCTAAATCGTGAAGCCCACATTGTCATTAATGAGCTGACAGCCAATGTCCGGGCGCTTAAGGCTGAGTTTGAAAATAATTCCGAGTATGCTGAAGATATGTTTTTAAACGAAGCGCAGGCGATGGATTTAGTTGATTTGAATACAGTGCTTATTGTTGTGGATGTCAATAAGCCGTCTTATACAGAATGTCCGGCGCTTCTGACGAAGACAAAGACAATCGTTATTTTAGATCATCACCGTCAGAGCAGTGAAAATATTGAAAATGCCGTGCTTTCTTATATAGAACCGTATGCTTCTTCATCGTGTGAGATGATTGCGGAAATTTTACAGTACATCACAGACGGTGTCCGGCTGCGTCCGACCGAGGCCAATGCCATGTATGCGGGACTTTTAATTGACACAAACAATTTTATTAATAAGACCGGTGTCAGAACTTTTGAGGCGGCGGCATATCTGCGAAAGAACGGTGCGGATATTATTAAGGTGAAGAAGATGTTCCGCGATGATATCGCAACCTATAAGGTGCGCGCCGAGGCGGTGACGCGGGCAACGATTTTTGATAATCTTTTTGCCTTTGCGGAATGCCGTCCGGAGGGGCTTGAAAGTCCGACGGTTGTCGGTGCACAGGTTGCCAATGAACTGATGAATATTACAGGGATTAAGGCTTCTTTTGTATTTACAAAGGTGAAAGATACGGTATATATCAGTGCCCGTTCTTTTGAGGAGGTCAATGTCCAGCTTGTGATGGAAAAGTTCGGCGGCGGCGGTCATTCGGCCATTGCCGGCGCACAGCTGACAGATGTCAGCGTGGAGGCGGCGATGACTCAGGTGAAAATGCAGCTTAGAATTATGAAAAATGAAGGAGAGATATAGATGAAAGTTATTTTATTACAGGATGTCAAAGCATTAGGAAAAAAAGGACAGACAGTGAATGTCAGCGATGGTTATGCGAGAAATTTTATTCTTCCGAAGAAACTCGGCGTGGAAGCGACAGCGTCAAATGCCAATGATTTAAAGCTTCAGAAAGCGAATGAGGCAAAAATCGCCAAAGAACTTTTAGAGCAGGCGCAGGCCTTTGCTGAGGATATTAAAGAAAAATTTGTGACAGTAACAATTAAGACAGGTGAGGGCGGAAGAACGTTCGGCTCAGTGTCCACAAAGGAAATCGCGGCGGCGGCAAAAGCACAGCTCGGTATTGAGATTGACAAGAAAAAGCTTCAGCTTGCAGAACCGATCCGTACGCTCGGTGTGACGATTGTGCCTTATAAGGTACATCCGAAGGTAGTGGCACAGCTTACAGTGAAGGTGAAAGAAGCGTAAGGGATTATTATGGATGAAGCAGTAGTTAAGCGGATATTGCCGCACAGTATTGAGGCCGAAAAGGCAGTTATCGGTTCAATGATCATGGATGCCGACGCTATCGGGGCGGCTTCGGAAATCATTACCGGCGATGATTTTTATCAGCGTCAGTATGGCCTTCTTTTTGATGCGATGGTTGAACTGACAGGCGAAGGCAAGCCGGTCGATTTAATAACACTGCAGGAAAATCTTAAGATGAAGGATGTGCCTGACGAGCTTTGCAGTATTGAGTTTATCAGTGAGCTTGTCGATCAGGTGCCGACATCGGCCAATGTCAGACATTATGCACAGACAGTTTATGATAAGGCGGCGCTGCGCCGGCTTATTAAAGCCAATGAAGAAATTGAAAATATGTGCTATATGAATAAAGAGCCGCTGGAGGATATTCTTGAGGTTACGGAAAAGAAGATGTTTGACCTTTTGCAGCACCGTTCCACCGAGGAATTTGTGCCGATTAAGGATGTCGTTTTAAGTGTTATTAATAAGATTGAGGCTTCCGCAAAGCATAAGGGTACGGTGACGGGGATTTCCACTGGCTTTTATGACTTGGATTATAAGACAAGCGGCCTGCAGCCGTCGGATTTAATTCTTATTGCGGCCCGTCCGTCAATGGGTAAGACAGCCTTTGTGTTAAATCTTGCCCAGTATATTGCCGTGCGCAATAAAGTGCCGACGGCAATATTCAGCCTTGAAATGTCAAAGGACCAGCTTGTGAACCGTATTTTGTCGATGGAGTCAAAGGTTGATTCCCAGTCAATGCGTACAGGTAATCTTAGCGGCGCAGACTGGGAAAAGCTTGTGGAAAGCGCCGGTATTATCAGTGAAGCACCGCTGATGATCGATGATACGCCGGGTATTTCCATTGCCGATCTGCGCTCAAAGTGCCGTAAGTTTAAGCTTGAACAGGGGCTTGGCCTTGTTATTATCGATTACCTGCAGTTAATGAGCGGCGGCCGCCATTCAGAGTCAAGACAGCAGGAAATTTCAGAGATTTCCCGTTCCTTAAAAGCACTTGCCAGAGAGATTAATGCGCCGGTCATTGCGCTGTCCCAGTTAAGCCGTGCCTGTGAGACACGTCCCGATCACCGGCCGATGTTGTCGGACCTTCGTGAGTCCGGTGCGATTGAGCAGGATGCGGACGTTGTGATGTTCATTTACAGGGACGATTATTATAATAAGGATACAGACAAAAAAGGTATTTCGGAAATTATTATTGCAAAGCAGAGAAACGGCCCGATCGGTACTGTTGAGCTTGTATGGCTTCCGGATTATACAAAGTTTGCCAACAAAGAAAAATAGAGAATGCATATAGTATGACAGTAAAAGATTGCGCGTATGCGCAATCTTTTTTAAGAAAGTCTTTAAGCTTTTTTTCGGCGTATTTTAAGAAAATTATGAGAAAATAAGAAGAATGAATCAAACGAAACAGGGGGATATGTGATGTACAATATTTTAGTATGTGATGATGATAAGGAAATTGTGAGAGCCATAGAGATTTATCTTATCGGAGAAAAGTACAATGTACTTAAGGCCTACAACGGTCAGGAGGCTATTGATATTTTAAGTAAAAATGAAGTTCATCTTGTACTTATTGATGTGATGATGCCGGTGCTTGACGGTATCCGGGCAACATTAAAAATCCGCGAGACATCGGGTGTGCCGATTATTATTCTTTCGGCAAAGACAGAAGATAACGATAAGATACTCGGTCTTAATATCGGTGCGGACGATTATATTGCAAAGCCGTTTAATCCGATGGAACTTTTGGCCCGCGTGAAAGCACAGCTGCGCCGCTACACTGTGTTTGGCAATGCAGCCGGAGATGCCGATGAAAATATGTACAGTGTCGGCGACCTTGTCATTGACGATACAAATAAGATTGTGACAGTCATGGGCGAGGCCGTAAAGATGACACCGATTGAATACAATATTTTAAAACTTCTTGTTAAAAATAAGGGGCGCGTTTTTTCAATTAAGGAAATTTACGAAAATATATGGAAAGAGGAGGCGCTGTCTGCCGATAACACGGTTGCCGTCCACATCAGCCATATTCGTGAAAAAATTGAAATTAACCCGAAAGAGCCGAAGTATTTAAAGGTTGTATGGGGCGTAGGCTATAAAATTGAAAATTTAAGCTGATAGGAATGATTTCATGGAAACAAAAAGAGTGCGAAGATGTATACCGTTAAAGGTTGCCGCCCATATATTGATGGCTATAGCTACAGCCGCTCTTGTTGTCTGCGGCGTCCTGTTTATGATGTTTGTCACTTCGGGACTTGGAAGCACATCGGGAATAGCAAAAAATGGCGTTGAATATTTTTCAAGCACCAGTTTTGTGAGTGAGTACGGTAAAACGATAGACAACCTTTTAAGTGCAATGGACATCATGGGTGAAAACGGCAGCGGTTATCCGCTGGAAGCCTTTATAAATAACCGTGTGAATTTTAAATTTGCCGTTTATGACAGGCAGGGAAAGCTTTTGGAGAGCAGCAGCGGCTGGAGCGATGAGCAGTTTTCGAATGAAGAAAAAAAGTATTATTACATTGTTGATCTTAACGGTCTTGAGATTTTTAAAGATGTCAATAAAATACGGACGGTTCGTTTTGCCAATGCTTATGCGTCCGATTACAGTGAGACGGCAAGACAGATAGAGACGATTGAGGGAAAGATTGTCTACAGTTCAAATTTTACGAAATATACATCCTTTTATATGGGGGCGGAAAGCGACTATGCCGACAAAGTCGGTTATATATGTACCTATGTGCCGGAAAATCTCTTGCCCGGCGATAATTTTTATGACGGCTACAGATATTTTAAAATATGGTCGGAATCGGGACGCTGGGGCATTGCCGGTATCGGTATATCCCTTTTATGCATCATTATTTGCTTTACCTATCTGATGGTATCGGCAGGCTACGGTCATAAGCAGGAGGGCGTATGTCTGAATGCTTATGATAAAATGTATACGGAAATTGCGGCATTTATTACCTTTGTTATTCCGATATTTCTTGTTGCTGTATCCTTTGGGGGCATTGATTTGTATGATGCGGTGTCGGTCGGGGCGAACCTTGCTGTTTTCTTTGTACCGGCCTATGTAATTTTAATCGCGGGACTTTTAAGCTTTGCCCGCCGCTTTAAAGCGGGGACGATTATCCGGGGTTCTATTACTTATAAAATCGGCAGAGGCATTGCAGATGTGATTACAAACGGTATTATTAAAAATAATATTGTCCGCAAGTATGTCATTGCTATTTTTTCAATGGGGCTGGGCGATTTGATTTTGATGGCCATTGCCGCCAATACGTACAGTATGGCAATGTGGACGCTCGTTTTTGCTATTTATGCTTATGAGTTTGTTTATATCGGCCGCCGTCTTTTGCAGGTGGAGGCTATCAAAAAGGGCGCTCAGACAATTGCTGAGGGAAATCTTGAGTATAAGATTGATACGACGCACATGAAAGGCATTTTAAAAGGATTTGCCGAGGATATCAATAATATTGGCGGCGGTCTTAATGCAGCTGTGGATGAGCGTACGAAAAGCGAGCGCATGAAAGCCGACCTGATTACGAATGTGTCCCACGATATTAAAACACCGCTGACGTCAATTATCAATTATGTGGACTTGCTGAAACGTGAAAATATTACGGAGCAGCCAATGAAAGAATATATCGAGGTGCTCGACCAAAAATCGAAGCGTCTTAAAGACTTGACGGAGGATTTAGTTGAAGCTTCAAGAGCATCTTCGGGAAATATTGTTCTCGAGAAAAATTGCATTAACTTTGTTGAGCTTGTCGCCCAAGTTGTGGGGACGTATCAGGAGAAGTATGAGACGAAAGACCTTCAGATTATTTTCAATTCCGAGGAGGATGCAATGATGATTATGGCTGACGGAAGACGGCTCTACCGCGTCCTTGATAATTTGTTTAATAATGCGTTTAAATATTCCATTGAGCATTCCCGTGTTTATGTAGATATGTACAGCGGCATTGATAAGGCGTGTTTTGTCATGAAAAATATTTCAAAGGCGCCGTTAAATATCAGCGGTGATGATTTAATGCAGCGTTTTGTCCGCGGTGATTCGTCGAGAACAACAGAGGGCAGTGGTCTCGGACTTTCCATTGCAAGAAGCCTCGTCGAGCTTCACGGCGGAAAGTTTGATATTTATCTTGACGGCGATTTGTTTAAGGCAATGATTACCCTTGATTTGACAAAAGACGGGAATTAGAAGATAATAATTAAAGATAAAATTGCGAGGGAGGGTGCAAAAGTGATAAAAAAACATTTTCATTTCAGCTCGTCTGACGGTATTCACAAAATTCATGGAATTATGTGGCGTCCGGACGGAGAGAACGAAATTAAAGGCGTTTTACAGATTGTTCACGGTATGGTGGAGTTTATCGAAAGATATGATGATTTTGCGGCATTTATGTGCAGCAAGGGGTTTGTTGTTGCCGGTGAAGATCATCTGGGACATGGCGGATCTGTCAATAGCAGCGAGGAGTACGGATATTTTGCCAAAAAGAATGGTATGGGTTTTGTTGTCGAGGACAATTACAGGCTGAAAAAGCATATGGAAAGAGAATTTGCCGGAAAGCCGTATTTTATTCTCGGTCACAGTATGGGCTCTTTTATTACAAGACTTTTTATTATGAAATACAGCAATGAAATCAGTGGTGCGATTATTATGGGCACAGGCAACCAGCCGCCGCTTCTTGCGGGCATCGGCGGGGCGCTGACAAGGGTGATCGCCCTGTTTAAGGGGTGGAAATACCGCAGCACTTTTATTAACAATATGGCTTTTGGCAGTTATAATAAGCGTTTTGCACCGGCGCGCACGCCATATGACTGGCTGACAAAGGATAAGGCTATCGTGGATGCTTACAGTGCCGACGAGCGGTGTACGTTTCTATTTACATTAAGTGCCTATAAAGACCTGTTCGGCGCTGTTTCAGAAATCGGAAAAGTTGATAATATAAGAAAGGTCAGAGAAGATCTGCCGCTGCTTATTGTATCCGGCGGAGATGATCCGGTGGGCGGCTTCGGGAAAGGCGTCAGAGGTGTTTTTGAAAAATTTAAAGCGTCCGGTCTTAAAAATGTCAGTATGAAGCTTTATGAGGGCGACAGACATGAAATTCTCAATGAGACAGATAAAAAAACAGTCTATGAAGATTTAGTGAAGTGGCTAATCCAGTCTTGAAAGCGTCATTATTTTGGTGTAAAATAGCTGTATATGACATGAAGAATTGTTAAAATATCAAAAGGAGAAATGTTATGGCTAAAAAGAAAAAACGGGATTTTTGGGACGATGTTGAGGTCGAGGAAATCGAGCCCATATCCGCAGGAAAGACGAGCAGAAATCAGTATCCGGATAACATAGACGACGATGACGACGGCGGTTTCCGTGCGACACGATGTATGCCGCTTAAGATAATCATGCGTATTTTGCTTTTTGTGGCAGCTGCGGTTGTCGGCCTTTCAGGTTTTATCTGTCTGCGCTATATGGATCAGCGGGCAGAGAGCGGCGAGGCGAATTATTTCAGCAGCAAGGCATTTTCGCAGGAGTATGATAAGGCGATTGCCAATGTGCTGAAGCTGACGCAGGCTGTTGAGCAGGATCCGGCGCTTGCCTCAGATGCCGCGACACTGGCGACACTTGTTGACAGTACGATGGGCGGCGTAAAGAACTTCTCATTTATTGTTCAGAATCAGGATGCTCAGAATCTGTTTACATCCGGTGATGATGCAAAGACGAGAATTGAATCGAGCAAGCATTATGTGAAGCTGAGTACGAATGAAGGTTTTACGGCGCTGATTGGCAGCGTGCCGTCAGAAAACCTGAATCAAACAGGCTGGAAGATGACAATGGAGAGTATGACAAATTCCTACATCATCTATACAGCTGTTGATAATAATCTGACACAGCAGGATAGCTTTTATGAGACATATATGGATTATCAGGAGCTGGCAAAGTATTTTGACATTGCTAAAATTGCCGGTATCGCGGCACTTGTTGTGTTCATTGCCCTTTTAATCTACTGTATTATGTCAACCGGTATGGTGAAAGGGTATGCCGGTGTGAAGCTTTCATGGTTTGATAAGATATTTACGGAGATTGCGGCAATTTTAAGCATTGCAGTGATCGGCGGCCTTGTTTTCGGGACATGGTATGCGCGCAAAGCGCAGATTTTAGGCGCGAATACAAGATATTTGGTAATTGCCGGCGGTGTGCTTGTCTATGTTGTTTTAATAAGAAGCTATTTCAGCCTTGTGCGCCGTATTAAATCAGGCGTATTTGTAGACAACTCACTTCTTTATATGATCGGCAGCAGGATCAACCGCGGGTTGAACCATTTGCCAAAGGCAGTGAAGTGGATTATCATTTTCCTTTTCCTTGTTGCCTTAAACGGCGGCCTTGTACTCGGACTGATGTATCTGAGAGATTTTACAGTGAAGGGTGTGCCTGTGATCTTTATCGTGGCACCGGTCATCTTTATTATTGAGCTGATTGTATTTATAAGCTGTCTTTTCGGAGGCACGGCATCCGATGAATATGATGCGGCTGACGATGGAGAGCCGGCTGAGGCTGTTGAAGAACCTGTTCCGGTTTTGGAACAGGATGATGATATTAATCCTGAAGACTGGGAAGGTATTGATTTCGGAAAAGCTGTCAGAGGTATGGGTGCCGGCGTGATTGCACCGGAGGAAGTGCCGTCAGGCAATACGCAGGAGAATGTGATGATGCCATCTGCAGAAAAGACAGTACTTCTTTCAGCAGAGGAGACAGAGCAGATTAACAGAGAAGCAGCGCTTTCTGAAAAGCCGGCATCTTCGGGACGTGTGACAAGACTGACACCGGGCAGTGTGGATGCGGCCAGTGAGGAGACAGTACTTCTGCCGGATATGAATAAGGTACTTGATGAGCTGCAGGCCTCAAAGCACACGGCAGAGACGGCAGCGGCAGCAGGTGCAGTCGCAGCTGGTGTGGGCACAGCAGGCGCGGTATCCGGAGTTCAAAAAAATGAAGCTCCGCTTGAGGATACACTTCTTGATTTTATACAGCTGAATAAGGACGTCCGTAAGATGTTCAGAATTAAGCTTAAAGAAAAGGCTATCGGTGTGACGCTCCGTGCACCGGAAAAGCCGGTTTATCTTGATATTGACAAGAGTAATGCCATTAAGGTATTATCGATTCTCTTTGATAATATTGAAAAATATGCAAAAAATGGCTCAAGAGTTTACATTGAGATGTATATTCATAAGGGCAAGATGGTCTATATGATGAAGAATACAATCAGTGATGAACTTGTCGGCAAAGTGACCGGAGAGATGGGCAGCGGCCTTTTGATGGCAAAGAAGATTGTCAGAGCAGAGGGCGGCAAGTTTATTGTCAGTGTTGAGGGTGATGTATTTAAAGCCGGTATTCTTCTTGATGCGGCAGACTGATAATTTATCGTCACCGTACAATAAACACATACAGTATCGGATAAGATTTGACAGCAGCAGTGTCGCGAAGACGGCACTGCTGTTTTTTGCGCCCGTTTTTTGTCGCAAGGCTGTAAGGGCGGATTTTGTGCCAATGATATATAATGATAGGCAAAGGGCGCAGGGAAGGCTGACGATGAGCCTTTTGCAGTATATGGATCATAGATGCCCGTATATGAGTGGAGGATTTTGTATGAGTGAAACGAGATATATTATATCGTATGCCGTCTTCTGCTTGAAAAAAAAAAAAAACGTTTTAAGATACTGGGAGGAAGAACTTGGAATGGACATTCCGAGAAATGAGATGGGACATCGCTACTACACGGACAGGGAAGTTAAAATTTTCAGCGCAGTCAGAGATTTAAAGAATAAAGGATTCCAGCTTAAAGCAATTAAGATGGTGCTTTCTGCAATTTCCGGTGAAATGCCTGCCGATAATATTATCCCGCTTTCATCTGTGCGAAAAAATGATGCGCCGCATATACATAAGGCGGAGAAAGGAAACAGTGAGGACGACGGGCACATGGATGATGTCTGGCATGAGGATAGAATAACTGATGGAAATAAAATGACTGAGGAAAACAGCGCGCCCCATGATGACAGTGCTTCTGAGAATGATACAGTGCCGTCAAAATCCTGTGTCCCTGCAAAAGGGATATCTTCCGGCGGCGAACTTTTGACAGCTGAGGAAAAAATGCAGCATTTTAAATATATGATGGACGGTATTATGCTTCAGGCGCTAAGAAAAAACAACGAGGCTTTTGCTGAGAGCCTTATTGACAAAATTTCTGACAGAGTTATCGGAGAAATGGATGATTTGTTTCGTATACAGGAGGAGAGAGAGGAGGAGCGCTTCAGAAATCTCGATGAAATGATGCGCAGCCGCCAGAGGGGCAGAAAAGAGGCTGCAGCCGCCGGTATAGGAAGAAAGGAAAACCGCCGGGGCTTATTTAAAAAGAACCGGATTTAAAAGAAAGCGCGGTATTTTGAGGTCAATGTAAAAAGCCCATCTCGGTATGAGATGGGCTTAATATTTACTGATTGGATTATTCCTGAGAAATAGCACCTGTTGGGCATGCGCCTGCGCATGTACCGCAATCTACACACTCATCAGCGTTGATTTCGAATTTTCCATCGCCTTCGCTGATAGCGCCAACTGGACACTCGCCCTCACAAGAACCACAGCAGATACAATCGTTAGAAATTACATATGCCATTGTACTTACCTCCTTAAAAAATCAAACTTTGTGAATACATTTCCTATTGTAATACAAAAGACAATTTTAGACAAGTATAAATTTAAAAACAAAAAATATTTTAACGGACGTTAGTTTAATATGTATACAGTTGCAAAAGAAAGATTTATGTATTATAATACACCTTGACTGGAAATAATGAAACTTAAGGCTGCCGGATGTATTTTGGCGGTCAGAGAGTATAAAGTATTAAGGAGGAATAGACAATGGCACAGCAGGTGACAAAAGATACAATGATTGGTGATTTATTAAAAATTGATGCCGGTGTGGCTCCGATTTTATTAGGTATCGGTATGCACTGCCTCGGATGCCCTTCATCACAGATGGAGACAATTGAGGAAGCTGCAATGGTTCACGGCATTGACGCTGATACGCTGGTTGGAAAGATTAATGATTTTTTAGCCGGTAATAATTAATGCTATAAAAAAGCCTGTTCGCATTTAAAGTGTGTGAACAGGCTTTTTACATGTTTTTAAAGATCAGCAAGGACATGAAGCGCTTTATTTTTGATAAGGCACTCGTAATGCTCGCCGAAGTAAGCAGACATCGTCTCGGTATACTTTTCGCTGCGTCCGTATTCTGTTGCAATATTGCAGATGCGGTTAAAGCTTTCCGGAGAGAGCCGCTTATTATTCATTACTAAATAGTAAATGCCGTTTGCCGGATTTTTATAAAGGCTGCTTATACCTTTATATTGGCCGCGGAGAACTTTGGCAAGGTCAGTGACATCATTTAAGCTTTCAAATGTAAAAAGTTTTGTAAGCTCAATATTTTTGGATGCATCAATCTGCCCGGACGGCTGCTTATCACCGGAGACCGTGTCTGCCGGATCACTTTCACGGATTGCTTTCATCACATCTTCTTTAATTTTGTTGAAAATATTAAGCACTTCATCCGCACCCTCATATGATGAATCATCCTCGTTCTCATCCGAATCTTCATCGTCAGCTGTCTGAGTGAGCGCTGATGAGAAGCGGGAAAAGCGGGTATCAAGCTCCTCAGGATCTTCAACCTTTGTGACTATTAAAATGATGCAGTCTAATGAGACCGGGATAGCTTCAATGACAAGCGGTATATCGTCAGCTTCGAATCCGAGTTCTTCAGAAGCCTGAGTCATCATTTCATGGAATAATGCCTTGGCTTTTTCGCTGCCATAAGCAAGCTCGCTTAGTTTAAGATGTCTGTCGGTGAGGTCATTTTTATTTAGTGTACAGCGAATCTGATTTTCGCTGAGTCTTTCAAGCTTCATAGAATCACCCCTTTATCTGAAATTTTGTTTGTACTGAATCTTTCGCGGACTGCAGGCGCACGGGGCGGAGCAATCCGGCAGCGCAGTGTCAGAATATTATCTGTCGCTACGTTATAATATAGTATACATAAAAGTGCACATACTGTAAAGAGTTATTGTTATTATATGCGGCGGCAAAGAAAACATGAATAATCATTTGCCTATTTTTCCGTCTTGGTGTATAATCTACTCTGTATAGCACTGTCTTTAGCAGTGCAGATTAATAATGATGCTAAAAGCAAAGGAGAGTTTATGAAACGTAAGATAGTAGGGGTGGTTCTGTCAATACTTTTAATCGTCGTCATGGGCGCCGTGGCGCTTAGCGGTTTTATTATGCACAGAAACGCCGAGAGTGAAGAACCTTTAGACTATGAAGCAACTTATGGAATTTCAGGCAATCAGTATACAGTAACATTCAACAATGAAATCAAAGACTATAAGGGGCTTGAGCAGGACGGGCGCGTTTATTTAAGCCTTTCAGGCATTATATCCGGTATTAACAGCCGTTTTTATTGGGACAGTAATGAATCTGTACTGATTTATACGGGACATGATTTTACAGTTAAAGTGAAACCGGATGAAAATCTGTATTATTTGGGCGCAGAAACGGCAAATCTTGATTATACGCCGTTAAAAACGATGGATGGCGAGCTTTATATGGCTGTGGATTTCTTAAAAATGTTTACACAGATGGAAATTGGACAGTATACGGCGCCGAACCGTCTTGTGATCCGCACAAAATGGGATGAATGCAAGATGGTGACAATCGCCAAAGATACTTATTTAAGATACCGCGGCGGTATTAAAGCTGAAATTTTCAGAGAGGCAAAGGCCGGTGAGCAGTTATATGTTCTCGATGATTCTTATGATGAATGGACAATGGTTGCTTCCTCCGACGGTTATATCGGCTGGGTTGCGGATAAGTATCTGTCAGGAGAAGCGCAGCTTGTGACACCTCAGGCACCGGAACTGCCTCAGTATCATGTGGAGGCGTGGACGCCGCTTGGTGACGGCAGTAAGATTAAGATGGTATGGCATCAGGTGATGTCTGAGGCAGCCAATGCCAACTTTGATGCAGATACAGAAGGTGTCTCCGGTGTCAATGTCATTTCACCGACATGGTTTGCCTTTAATGATACAGACGGAAACATCCGCAGTATTGCTTCGGCAGATTATGTTCAGAAGGCACATGCGAAAGGCATGAAAGTATGGGCGCTGTTTTCAAATCAGTTTCCAAACGGTGAGGATGGCTCGCTTGGTGATTTCAGCGGAAGTATGGCAGACGAGGTGCTTGCCTATACATCAAAGCGCGAGACGGCGGTTAATCAGCTGATTTCTTATGCAGTACAGGCCGGTGTGGACGGCATCAACCTTGATTTTGAGAAAATCATGGTGTCTGAGGAGTCAGAAAATGCCGCAAAAAATTATATGCAGTTTGTGAGAGAGCTTTCACAGGCATGCCATAAAAATAATTTAGTGCTTTCGATTGATAACTATGTACCGATGTATACAAAGCATTATGACAGAGCCGAGCAGAATATATTTGCCGATTACCTTGTCATTATGGGTTATGATGAATATACGGCAGGCAGTGCCGAGGCAGGTCCGGGTTCATCCATCGGATTTGTGAAGCAGGGAATTGAAGATACGCTGGCTTCGGTGCCGAACAACAAAATTATTAACGGCATTCCTCTTTATACAAGGGTATGGAAGACAACGCCGGAAGGACTTCAGATTGACGGAAATTATGGCATGACAACAATTCAGGAGATTATTGTGAAACATAATGTAACACCGACGTATCTTGATGAGATGGGCTTAAATTATGTTGCATACCAAAGTGATGTTGACGGCAATCAGTACCAGATGTGGATTGAGGATGAGACAGCCGTTAAAAATAAGATGGAGCTTATTAAAAAATATGACCTTGCCGGAGTTGCCTGCTGGAAGCTTGGGCAGCAGGAAAAGGTTGATATATGGAGTGTTATCAACAGTTATTTTTAGGAAGACAGTTCAATGAATAAAATAAATTATCAGAAAGAGCTGGACAGACTGACAGAGAAGCTTCAAAAAGAAGATAAAGTACCAAAGCTTTTATTACATAGCTGCTGCGCGCCGTGCAGCAGCTATTGTCTTGAATATCTGTCCCGTTTCTTTGAAATTACAGTATTTTACTATAATCCGAATATTTATCCGCCGGAGGAATATATGGCGCGCGCTGCAGAGCAGCAGCGTCTGATTAAAGAAATGGACTTTGTTCATCCGGTGCATTTTATGGAAGGCACTTATGCGCCGGAGCGTTTCTTTGAAATGGCAAAGGGGCTTGAAGATGTTAAAGAGGGCGGAGAGCGTTGTTTTAAATGCTATGAGCTTCGCTTAAGAGAGGCGGCGGAAATGGCTAAAAAAGGCGGCTATGATTATTTTACGACGACACTGACAATCTCACCGCTTAAAAACGCCGAAAAACTCAATGAAATCGGACAGCGTCTCGGCGGAGAATATGGCGTTTGCCATCTGCCGTCAGACTTTAAAAAGAAAAACGGTTACAAGCGCTCGGTCGAGCTTTCGGCCGAGCATCATCTGTACAGACAAAACTACTGCGGCTGCGTTTACTCAAAAAGAGAGGCCGAGGCGAGAGAAAAGCATTAAAAAATAAATAGTATGTCATTTGAAATCCGCAGGGGCTAGAGCTTTTGCGGATTTTTATTTTGGCTGGTCAATTTGCGTTTGGCGCCGCATAGATTTTAATAAAGCCTTTTTAAGAGGTAATTATGAAAATAAATTATGTAAAGCGAAGCGTTTTGCTATTGGCGGTTCTGGCAGTTTTGTTTTATTTTGGCGGTTATGGAGAGGTTATCGGCTTCGGGCAGCGCGTGATGGCTTATCCGACGTATGGTATTCCGGCACTTTCAGTGGATAATCAGGGAATCACTGTCGTCGTTGACAGCGGTCACGGCGGCAGTGATCCGGGAAAGGTCGGGCTTCACGGTGAGAAAGAAAAGGAAATCAATTTGTCTATTGCAAAAAAGCTTCAGAGAAATCTTGAACATCAGGGCATTCGTGTTGTGATGACAAGAACCGATGATAACGGTCTTTACAGTGCAGGCAGTGCCAATAAAAAGAGAGAGGATATGAACCGGCGTGTGGAAATGATGAATATGCCGGGGACAGTGCTTGCGGTAAGTATTCACCAAAACAGCTTTACAAACAGTAAATACAAGGGCGCACAGGTTTTTTATTATAAAACATCTGAAAAGAGTGAGCGTCTTGCAAAGACGATACAGCAAAGCCTGATTGAAAATGCTGACAGTACAAACACACGTCAGGCGAAGGAAAATGACAGTTACTATATTTTAAAAAAATCTGAAATACCTGCGGTGATTGTGGAGTGCGGCTTTTTATCCAATGAAGAAGAATCGGCAAAACTTACCAATGAAATTTATCAGGAAAAAATCGCATGGGCGATACATATCGGGATTATGAGATATTTGGCAGTGTGAAACTTTGTAGAAAATAGTTTTTATTTTGGAGGTTTTCTGTTATAATGGACAGGAAGTATATTTAGAAAGCAGATGGCTGAAGGATGGATACGAAAGTTTATCGTGTAAATATAAAAGAAAATGAACCGATGTCGGCTGAGGATGCGGCGGCAGTACAGGAAGCCGGACAGGTGCTAAGAGGTGGCGGTCTTGTTGCGATTCCGACAGAGACGGTATACGGTCTTGGCGGCGATGCCTTAGATGCGCGCGCTTCTGAAAAGATATATGCGGCAAAGGGGCGTCCGTCGGATAATCCGCTCATTGTTCATATTGCAGATACGTCGGCGCTTGATGCGCTTTGTGACAGGGTGCCGGCGGCAGCCTATAAGCTGGCCGATGCATTTTGGCCGGGGCCGCTGACGATGATTGTGCCTAAAAGTGAGAAGGTACCGTACGAGACGACCGGCGGCTTAGATACAGTGGCTGTGCGTTTTCCGTCGCACCCGGCGGCGCAGGCAATTATTAAGGCGTCGGGGACATTTGTGGCGGCGCCGAGCGCCAATACATCGGGGCGGCCGAGTCCGACGACGGCGGAGCATGTGTTTGAAGATATGAATGGGCGTATTGAGATGATTATTGACGGCGGCCAGGTCGGTATCGGTATTGAGTCGACGATTGTTGATTTAACCGGCGATGTTCCGATGATTTTGCGGCCGGGGTATATTACAAAGGCAATGCTTGAGAAGGTGCTCGGCAAGGTCAGTGTTGATCCGGCGATTTTCACAAGTCTGTCTGACGGTGCCTCGCCGAAGGCACCGGGAATGAAGTATAAGCACTATGCGCCGAAAGGTGATTTGACGATTGTCGAAGGCGGGAGCAAAGCGGTTGTTAAAAAAATTAATGACCTTGTTGCACAAAGAGAAGCCGCGGGTGCGCGGGCGGCGGTGATTGCCACCGACGAGACGCGGGCAGACTATTGCTGTGATATTGTGGAGAGTATCGGTACGCGAAGCGACGAGCAGACGATAGCCCATAATCTTTATGATATTTTAAGGCGGATGGATGAATATGGCGTTGACTATATTTATTCGGAAAGTTTTTCAGAAGGACTTTTGGGACAGGCGATTATGAACCGGCTTTTAAAGGCGGCCGGCCATCAGGTTATAAAAGCTTAAGCATAATTAAAACGCCGGGACAGGCGTTACTATAGGAGGAAGATAAAATGATAGCACTTGGTTGTGACCATGGCGGTTATGAGTTAATGCAGGAGATTATGAAGTATCTTGATGAAAAAGGATATGCGTACAAAAATTATGGGACGTACTCAACAGATTCTGTTGATTATCCGGTTTACGGCAGAACTGTCGGAGAGGCAGTGGCAAAAGGCGAATGTGAAAAAGGTATTTTAGTGTGCGGTACAGGTATCGGCATTTCGATTGCAGCCAATAAAGTGCCGGGTGTGAGAGCCGCGCTTTGCACAGACTGTTTTATGGCAGAGGCAACAAGAGAGCATAATGATGCCAATATTTTAGCACTTGGCGGACGCGTTGTCGGCACAGGACTTGCACTGAAAATTGTGGAGACATTTTTGACAACACCATTTTCAAATGATGAGCGCCATATCCGAAGAATTGCACAGATTGAAAAATAAGGAGAAGAACGATGAACGATAAAATACATGTAATGAATCACCCGCTGATTGAGCATAAGATTGGTATTATAAGACGTGTCGAGACAGGCTCGAGAGATTTCAGAAATTTAATTAGTGAGATTGCAATGCTTATGTGCTATGAGGCGACAAGAAATCTTGAATTGACAGAGGTTGAGATTGAAACGCCGATTTGTAAGACGACAGTAAAAGAGTTAAAAGGTAAGAAGATGGCTGTTGTGCCAATTTTAAGAGCAGGTCTTGGCATGGTTGAAGGTATGCTCAGCATGGTGCCGGCGGCAAAGGTCGGTCATATCGGTCTTTACAGAGATCCCGAAACAGCCCTTCCTGTAGAGTATTATTGCAAGCTTCCGGCAGACTGTGCCGAGAGAGAAACATTTGTTGTTGATCCGATGCTTGCCACAGGCGGTTCTGCGGCGGCAGCCATTACGATGCTTAAGGAAAAAGGTGTACAGCCGCGTGCATTCGGAGTAGAAGTGATCAGTGACAGTATTCTTGCCCGGGGTGTTGAGGAAGCTGCAAGATTCAATTTTGAAAATACAAAAAAGTGCTGGAAAGTTCCTGGCCGGAGATTTTAGAAGCATAGAAATTGGGGAAGGAGAAAAGCAACGATGAAATTTGAGGCAATGTTTCAACCGGTCAAAATCGGAAATATGACAGTCCCTAACCGGTTTGTGATGAGTCCGATGGGAAATAATTTTGCGAATACAGACGGGAAGATGAGTGAACGTTCTGCAGCATATTACGGGGCGAGAGCAAAAGGCGGATTTGGATTGATCACATTTGAAGCAACGGTTGTCTACAAGGAGGCAAAGGGAGGTCCCAGAAAGCCGTGTCTGTTTTCCGATGATACCGTCAGCAATTTTAAAGAGGCTATTTTAGCCTGTCATAAGGAAGGGGCGAAGGTTTCCATTCAGCTTCAGCATGCAGGTCCGGAAGGAAACTCCAAGGTGACGGGGTATCCGTTAAAATCGGCAAGCAGTATTCCTGCCTCTGTGAAGACAGAAATCCCAAAAGCAATTTCTACGGAAGAATTGTACCGGCTGATCGAGGCTTACGGAGATGCGGCTTTGCGGGCGAAACAGGCGGGAGCAGATGCAGTGGAAGTACATTGTGCCCATGGATATCTTGTAAGTTCTTTTATCTCTGAAAGAACCAATAAACGGCAGGATGAATTTGGCGGATGCTTTGAAAATCGTATGCGTCTTCCAAAACTGATCATAGAAAATATCCGTAAAAAAACAGGTGGAACACTTGCTGTAATCTGCAGAATCAATGGTTCGGACGATGTGGTGGGAGGTCAGACACCGCAGGATGCA
>USSL01000008.1 GCA_900557175.1 uncultured Eubacteriales bacterium | reverse complement strand
CGCGGGCACCTTTGATGACGATTTTATCGTTTGTCAAGGTATTTTCTCCCTTTACATTTCAGGGAGGTCATGTTAATATGAAACAAATATCGCGTCCTTATACATGCATATTAAGGGAGGAACTCACTTTTATGAAAAAAATCGCAATTATTACAGACAGCAACAGCGGCATCACCCAATCATTCGGAAAGCAGCTTGGAATTTCCGTGATTCCGATGCCGTTCAATTTTGACGATAAAACATTTCTTGAAGATATATCACTGACACAGGAAGAATTCTATGCACGCCTTGATGCCGGCGCTAATATAAGCACATCGCAGCCATCGCCGGAATATGTTCTTGACTTATGGGACAAGCTTTTAGAAAACCACGATGAAATTGTGCATATCCCAATGTCAAGCAGCTTAAGCAGCACATGCGATACGGCAACCGTGCTCGCTTCCGATTACAGCGGAAAAGTACACGTTGTCAACAATCAGCGCATTTCCGTAACTCAAAGACAATCCGTGCTTGACGCCATTGCCCTGCGCGACGCCGGAAAGGACGGCTCTGCCATTAAAGCCATTCTTGAAAGAGAAAAATTTGAATCCAGTATTTATATTACTGTGGACACATTAAAATATCTGAAAAAGGGCGGGCGCATCACACCGGCAGCAGCAGCCCTCGGCACACTGCTTAAAATCAAACCGGTACTTCAGATTCAGGGCGGCAAGCTGGACGCCTTCGCAAAAGCAAGAACGATGAAACAAGCCAAATCCGTCATGATTAAGGCAATTACCAATGACTTTGAAAACCGCTTCGGTGACAGCACGGCTTCAAACATGCATATTGAAATCGCTTACACTCATAATTCCGAAATGGCCGAAGAATTTAAGTCGGAACTTTCAGAACTTTTCCCAAACCACGACATCGTCGTCAACCCACTTTCCTTAAGCGTTGCATGCCACATCGGACCGGGCGCACTGGCTGTTGCATGCTCGAAGAAAATCGCAGCGGAGTGATTTTCTTCGAGTGCAGGTTTGCCGATACAACATATTTGAAACTGTACTGTTGATATTTTACGTGCAAGGACATCCATATCATTTTTGGTGACACACTGCAAATTTCTACTTGATCACTGCGTATCACCAATTTAAGGAGGGATTATATATGGTAATAAGTAAGAGAATCAATATTGTACCATTTGATATGAAGTATTTGAATGATTATTACAACGAATTTAGTGTTGAAATAACAAAATTCCAGTGGCCGGATCCATTTGAAAGCGTCGAAGCTGCAAGGTCTATGCTACAAGATTTTCTAGATGAAATGTCTAGAGAAGAAACATTATTATTTTCGTTGCTTTCCAAGAATGATAAGTTTCTTGGAAGCGTTGAGATTCATGGACTTACTGGGGATTGTCCAGAGTTGGGCGTTTGGATAATAGAGTCTGAGCAAAATAAAGGCTATGCATACGAGGCCTTGGATGCAGCTCTTGACTATATATGCTCAAAATATGATAAAACCGAATTTTTTTATGAAGCAGATATCCGCAATACAGGCAGCACAAAGCTATTACACAAATTTAATAAAAAATATGATATTATTGAGCAAAAGTTTGAGAAATTAAACACAGATTCCGGTAAAGAACTTGAATTAAAAAGCTATATTCTTAAAGTGAAATAGTTTATTTGCCTGATTTTTGGTGCACACAGTATTTTTTTGCTCGTCACTTCAAAATGATATGCCGCCCTTGCGCTGATATATCGAAGACAGAAGTTTCAATATGCTATACGACTGTTAGAAAATGGCGAACAGATCTATTCTGCACATTTAAACAGGAGTGTGATATCTACTGTCTTATATCCGCATATTAAGTGGAAGTACGGTGCCAATCGTCTTATGATATTCAGCCGCAAGGACGGTGTACAGTTTGCAGCGTGTATAGTAAGCGTTTTGCAACATACTTACAAACCTCCATGCTCACACTAAAATGCGGAACGGCTGCAGTAAAAATCCCACAACAGCCCATGCGGCGCGTTTCATCCACGGTACGTCGGCGACCTGTACATGATCCGGTGTTTCATATGTATTTTCATCAATGACTTTTCGGCTATCTGCCTTATAGCCATCCATTTTCTCCAAAAGCTGGGCTGTCAATGCTTTACTCTGCACTGCAAGCATCAGCTCTGTATCAACATAAGTACTTCGAAGATCCATATTATAAGAACCAATGATTGACAGTTCATCATCTATCACAACTGATTTTCCGTGATAAGAGGTACCGCCGTCGTATTCATAAATCTGAACCCCCGTATCTACAAGTTCATCCTTGTGTCTCAAATAATCACTGGATGCAACGAAATTATCACCGTTTTCCACAGAATTAATAAGCATTTCCACATCAACAGCACCGCTGACTTCACGGAGACGCTCATACATATAGTCATTGCAGACAGCATACGGTGTATGAATAATCACCTTTTCTTTTGCATTTTTCATAAGTTCTGTCAACTCATAAAAAACAACAGGCTCTTTTCCGTAAATGTGTGTCGGATTGTGTATCAGCTCCACATGGTTTGTTGCTACCGTGTTCTTATAATAATCAAAGTCCTCAAAAAGATCCGGGCGCTCATTTTTTATTTTTTCATAACGCTCGTAAAGCATGTCAATCTGTGCTTTTACATCGTCATCATCGCGAAGCTTTTCATCATCATGAAAATACGTACATTCCTCTTTTTCCCATACACTTTTAAAATATTCCTCAACCTGATAGAGTGCACTTTCATTTTCCGCAGTTCTTTGCTCTGCCGTATTGTAAATAAGCACCTCTCTGTCATAGCTCATGCCGTCCGTCGGATAATTTCCGATAAAATAATCAAATGTATTTCGCCCGCCGAGGATAAAGGCTTTCTCATCAACGATCACATATTTGTCGTGCATCCGCCCCTGTGTTTTCCACGGCTGTAAAATATTAAGCATATTATAAATTTTAATCTCAATATTCGGGTGTGAGGAAAGCGCGTAGAAAAATTCCCGGCCATTCATTCTTAAGAAACCGCTGACGCCATCGACCAATATGCTGACCTTAACACCTTCATCCGCTTTTTTAAGAAGCATTGCCGCAATGTCCTTTGTACTCTCACCCTCACGCATATCGAAGGTTGATAAAATAATCCGCTCTTTCGCCTGGTTCATCAGACGAATACGTTCTTCCCATGCGCTCATATTCGTCTCCATCAGCATTGCCCTGTCAACGCCTTCATCTTCATGATAAAACCGGCTCATTGAAAAATTATTTTTTGTAGTCTCGCTCACCTTTTTATAGCCAAGAAACGGCGCCATAACCGCCAAAAGCAGCAGCCCTACAATCAGACAGACTGCCAGTATAATTGTATACAGTTTCCAGTGTCTTTTAAAATATAATACAATCTTCATCTTACGCACCTCTTAATTTCAGCCCAAGGCCACATCCAATATCATCATCAGTAAAAATCCAACAGCAAATCCTATCGTTGCAGCATTTGAATGGCTGCCCAGCGAAGCCTCCGGTATAAGCTCCTCCACAACAACATAAATCATTGCTCCTGCCGCAAACGCTAAAAGATAAGGCAGCACCGGCGTCAGAAATCCGGCTAAAAGTATTGTTACAAATGCGGCCACAGGTTCTACAGCCCCCGACAGCGCCCCGTAAAGGAAAGCCTTGCTTCTGCCAATACCGGACTCCGAGCAAAGCGGCAGCGAAATTATCGCACCCTCCGGAAAATTTTGAATGGCAATGCCTATTGAAAGCGTAAATGCGCCGGCAATAGTAATATTGGCGTCCGATGCCATTAACCCGGCAAACACAACACCGACAGCCATCCCCTCAGGAATATTGTGGAGTGTGACCGCAAGGACAAGCATTGTCGTTTTTTTTAGATTTGCTCTGGGGCCCTCCGGCGCATCGGCATCCATATGAAGATGCGGAATCATTTTATCCATGAAAAGCAAAAATAAAATGCCAAGTGCGAACCCGGCTGCTGCCGGCACAAATGCAAATTTTCCCATAGACTCTGACATATCCATTGCCGGTATAAGCAGCGACCATACTGATGCCGCAACCATGACACCGGAAGCAAAACCTAAAAGTGCCTTTTGTACAAGCGTATTCAACTTATTTCGTATAAAAAATACACAGGCGGCACCGGCTGCTGTTCCTATAAACGGAATCATTAATCCTAAGAAGATATTCATAAAAATCCTCCTGTTTTATTTTAAAATATTAGCGGCAGTTATTTGCCATCATTATCGTAATAGATAATTTTAGCATAATCCCTATATATATACAATTCTCAAATATTATTTTGGTGACAAAACAAAATCATAAAATTTCCGCTTTACATTTTTCAAATTTATGTTATACTTTTTGAAATTAGTTATTGCTAACTTTTAGGTGCACAGCCCTATACAATATTAAATAGACATATACGAGGAGATTTATCATGACAATTTTAAGCCAGCTTTTAGCTTATCTTTCACTTTTATTTTTTATACTCTGCATTTTAGCGCCGCTAAAAAAATCGGCCGTTGCAGCAAAGTATAAAATTATCGGCATTGCCTTAAAGCGTCACACATTTTATGCTGTGCTCATACTCCCGCTTGCTCTCGCCCACGGCATTCTTGCCGGGAAAGCCCCCGGTATGATCAGCGGCAAAATTGTGTGGATGCTCATTTTAATACTGATCATTACTTCCATTGCCGGACGCATACTGACACAAAAGCGCTGGCTTATCTTACACCGGATACTTTCTCTGGCCTCAGGTATTTTAATGGTCATACATATATGCGCAGCTATTTAAAAATAGCTAAAAAATTATATTGCAAATTTATTCGTTGAATTGTATAATATGATACCAAGAGAAAAAGGTGATATTTAATATAAGCTTGATTGTATAAGCTTTTCATCCTTATTCTCAAAAAAAACCATATAAAATTATGCAAAAGGAGTGTGCAGATTATGAGTATTCGAATTGGTATTTTAGGGTATGGTAATTTAGGCAGGGGTGTAGAATGTGCTGTAAAACAAAACGATGATATGGCACTTACAGCAGTATTTACAAGAAGAAATCCGGCAGACGTAACCCTTTTAACAGAGGGTGTTCCGGTATGCAGCATTGATGAAGCGGCGGACTGGAAAGATAAAATCGACGTTCTTATCCTTTGCGGCGGCAGTGCGACTGATCTTCCGGCTCAGACACCTGAATTTGCAAAGCTTTTCAACGTCATTGATAGTTTCGATACACATGCGCGCATTCCCGAGCATTTTGAAAATGTAGACACAGCAGCCAAATCCGGCGGCAAAGTGGCTATTATTTCTGTCGGCTGGGATCCGGGCATGTTTTCTTTAAACAGATTATATGCAAACACTATTCTTCCGGACGGCAAAGATTATACTTTTTGGGGCAAGGGCGTAAGTCAGGGACATTCCGATGCGATCCGCCGCGTCGAGGGCGTCAAAGACGGTAAGCAATATACAATTCCGTCAAAAGAAGCTTTAGATGCTGTCAGAAACGGCGAAAATCCTGAGCTGACAACACGTCAGAAACATACACGGGAATGCTTTGTCGTTCTTGAAGAAGGCGCCGACGCCGCAAAAGTTGAAGCAGAAATCAAGTCAATGCCAAACTACTTCGCTGATTATGATACAACGGTTCATTTTATCAGTGAAGAAGAATTAAAAAGAAATCACAGCGGTATTCCACATGGCGGCTTTGTTCTTCGAAGCGGTAAAACAGGCTGGAACAGCGAAAACAGCCATATCATTGAATACAGCTTAAAGCTTGATTCCAACCCTGAATTTACTTCCTCTGTCATCATAGCCTACGCCCGTGCAGCTTTCAGACTGGCGTCCGAAGGTCAGAGCGGCTGCAAAACCGTCTTCGACATCGCCCCGGCTTACTTAAGCAAAAAAAGCGGCGAAGAATTAAGACGGGAAATGCTGTAATATACCACGCGCGGCGCCCATAGAAAGGCGCTGCGTGTCACTAGAAATGATATGCCTGTCCCTGCGCATAAAATATGAACAACAAAGTTTCGAATATTCTAAGCCGACAAACCAACTTGATTAAAAGATCGTTTCTTCCGCCTTTTTATACGCCCACAGTATTTCGCCGACGCTCCACCCCTGGGCAAAGCAGCCTTTGGACTTGTCCGGCGTCAGGCCATCGTAAACTTCGGCGATCTGTCCGAGGCAGCCTTCACTCATGGCTGCCGTGACGGCCTCAAGTTCTGAAAGCACTGCAGCGGCTGCGGCTTTCTTATTTTCTGCAAACCGGAGCTTTGCCACATAATAAGCACCGAGCGGAAATGCCCAGACAGTGCCCTGATGATAGGCCATATCCCTTTCATACTGGCTGCCGCCGTAAAACGGATGAAATTGTTCATCTGTCGGCGCTAAGCTTCGCAGCCCCCACGGCGTATAAAGCTCTCTCTTTACAGTTTCAATAATTTTTCGTGCCTGCGCCTCATCCGGCATAATAAACGGCAATGAAAGCGCCCATATCTGATTGCACCGGATCTGAACGTCGCATGATGCCTCCCCGGCCCCCGACAGGACGTCCTTTAAGCATTGTCTATCTTCATTCCAAAATTTTTCACAAAAACTTTTTTTCACTTTTTGGGCGAGACGGCCTGCAACCTCGCCTGTTTCTTCATCAAGCACACTCATAATCATAAGGGCATTGTACCAGTAGGCATTAATTTCAACCGGCTTTCCGTGGCGCGGCGTCGGCAATATGTCTTTCCAGCGCACATCCATCCATGTCACCTGCCAAAGTCCGCTTCCGGCAGCAATAAGACCATCATCGTCCATATGAATATTAAAATCTGTCCCCTTTTTGTACCATTCAATAATATCCCGCATGACAGGCAGCGCCTTATCTAAAAATGCTTTGTCATTTGTTTCCTTATAGTATAAATACACCGCATTGATAAAAAGCAGCGCCGCATCAACTGTATTATAAAGCGGCTGAGCCCCGCCTTCCGGGAACAGATTCGGCATCAGGCCCTTATGGCAATATGCCATAAAAGAATTTAAAATACTTTTTGCTTCTTCGTAACGCCCTGTGGCAAGAGTACAGCCCGGCAGCGCAATCATCGTGTCTCTGCCCCAGTCACCAAAAAACGGATATCCGGCAATTATAGACATTTCTTTTGTAGATTCCCTTTTAACAATAAAAGCATCTGCCGCTAAAGCAAGCGCTTTTGCCGCCGGCAGCGAAACACGGGCGGCATTCTCAAGCGCCGCTTTCCGCTCAATCTCATCCTTCATAAGGCATTCCGGACAATCTGTCACTGCCGCCGGAATCTTATCCATACTGTAAATCACATAAAAGCGGCTGATTTCGCCCTCTGCCCGGAATACAAGACTGTGATTTACAAAAGCAATACCGTAAGCATCTCTGCCGCAGGCAGCATCTTCCTGAAAATATAAATCATCATAAAAAGAAGCTTCCTGCTTTGTAACATTGCCGTTATGTTCAAAATAAAGCTTCAGACCGCTGTCCTTATTTACAAGGCAGTTTTCTTCCGTTTCATCCCACACAATATGATCAAAAACCGACAGACGCTCATCCTTTGCTGTCATGCGAAGCAGCGGCGTCACTGAAAGTTCAGCAGCCATAGCTTCCGGTTTTTCAATCTCATAAAACACCGCAGCTATATTTTGAAAATGAGGCATCACAATTGTCTTTTTCACCGTTACACCGCCGGCTCTGTACGTCCACTGCGGCAGATATTCAAAACAAAACGTATCAAGATATTGACAGCCGTTCTGATTTTTTGTCCGGTTTACATACTGCTGGGCAGCCAGTGTATAGCTTTTGCCATCCACTGTCAATGTTTCATGAACATTTGTCACCATATGGACACGCACATTTGGCGCTGTCTTCGCCCCCATCAAAAGGGCATGATCACCGCGGCCGCAGGCGCCGGAGACAGCAAGAGACGAAAAACCGCCAAGACCGTTTGTCAGCAAAAAACTTGTTTCTTCGCCCTGCGCCGCTGTTCTCCAGTGATTTTTTCCGAGTATATATTTCATGCTTTTTCTCCTTCATCTTCCATGGAATATTCAGACTTACAATCGGCTCCGTCTTCGGGACAGCGACCGTAAAGCTTCGCCCATTTTGCAAGTTTTTCAATAATGTCGTCTGAAAAAGCACCCGGCTTCATGCGCCACTGCCAGTTGCCGCCTGCCGTCGACGGAAAGTTGATTCTCGCCTCATCGCCAAGTCCTAAATAATCCTGCATCGGCACAATCACTGTATCGGCGGCGCTTGCCATTGCAAAGACAATCACTGTGTCGGAAAAATCATCAAAATTCTTCATATGATAATAATCAAGCACAAACTGTTTCGATGTCTTCCCGGCACTCTCAAGCCAGCCTAAAAGTGTCGTATTATCATGAGTCCCTGTATAAACGACACAGTTTGGGACAAAATTATGCGGCAAATAGTCCGTATTTGTCCGGTCATCAAAACCAAACTGCAGTACTTTCATGCCAGGAAAACCGCTGTCCGCTAAAAGCTTATAAACATCCGGCGTCAAATAACCCAAATCCTCGGCAATGACTGTGCCCTCCCGGCAGATATCGGAAAGTGCATTGAATAAGTCCATGCCCGGCCCCTTTTCCCATGTACCGTTCATCGCAGTATCTTCATCTGCCGGAATCGAATAATAGCCTGCAAAGGCTCTGAAATGGTCAATGCGGACAATATCACACACCTTTAAGGCATGAGAAAGACGTTTTATCCACCATTTGTATCCATCTTTTCTCATATATCCCCAATCATAGAGTGGATTTCCCCAAAGTTGTCCTGTTTCTGAAAAAGCATCCGGCGGACATCCGGCCACATGCACCGGCTTCAAATCTTCATCAAGTTCAAACTGCTCCGGATTTTTCCACACATCCACGCTGTCCGGCGATACATAAATCGGCAAATCGCCAATCAGCTTAATGCCGCGGTCATTGGCATAGCTTTTAAGTGCCTGCCACTGAGCAAAAAATTTCCACTGGATAAAGCACCAAAAGCGGATTTCATCGCTATAATCTGCCATCGCCGCCGTGATGGCCTCCGGCTGTCTGAATTTAAGCGGTCTGTCAAACTGCTGCCAGCCGCTGCCACCGCAATGGTCCTTAAGCACCATAAACAGGGCATAATCTAAAAGCCAGTCCTCACCGGCAATAAAATTGTCAAGACCGCTGACATCACCGGCCGCCTTATAATTTTCATAAGCTTTCTTAAGCACCATAAAACGATACATATAAAGCCGCCCGTAATCCACAGCTTCTGTATCTTTCCCGCTTTCTGTCCACAAAATTTTATCGTAATCACTCTTTTTTAGCAGCCCCTCCGCCGCAAGCATATCCAAATCAATCCAGTACGGATTGCCTGCAAAAGTGGAAAAAGACTGGTACGGCGAATCGCCGTAGCCTGTCGGTCCTACCGGAAGTATCTGCCAGTAGCTCTGCCCTGCACGCTTCATGCAATCTACAAAATCATAGGCTGCCCGCCCCATTGTGCCGACACCGTAAGGTGACGGCAATGATGTCACAGGCATTAAAATACCACAGCCTCTTTTCATCGTTATTTCTCCTTTTTACCTTTTGGCGGCGCTGCGCGCCGCCGGATATCATCATCGTATCAAAATATTTGATTGAAACGCCTATATATGTATATTTTCACCGAGAATTGTCACCGAAAGCGGTTCGGCACAAAAATATTCGTCAACCGGCGCCCCTGTGCCGCTGTAAAAAATACGTTCGCCATCGGACAGCATCTGCCACTGCCCTTTTGGCACATGAATCAGCTGCCGCTCCTTTTCGGGATTATATGCCGCAAACAGCCGCTGGCCTTCCGCATTGATCACAAAACTGACAACCGAAGCTGTCTTATTTTCATAAAATGTCACCGGCACTGCAAAGCCCTGATTTTTAAAACCGGAAAACTGCTTTCTTATGGCGATAAGCCCTTTGTAATAATCAATCAGGCTTCTGTAATCGTAGGCTCTGCGCCAGTCAAGCTGATTGACTGACGGCGGCTTATTATAAGAATCACCGATGCCCTGCTTTGTCCGCGCAAACTCCTCACCGGCCTGAAAAAACACATGCCCCTGACACGTAAACACAATTCCCGCCGCCATACGGTTCATCGCAAGCAGCGTCGGATTTTCCCTGTCAAAGCTGATACCATCGCCCGCCGTATATACAAGCTTATCCCAAAGCGTAAAATTATCATGCGCCGATACATAGCTTATCACCTGACCGGGATTATGTGGTCTATATCCGGCCTCGCCGCCGCACCACGCTGTCACCGCAGCGCGTATTTTTCCGGCATTTTCAGGACGGCCGTTAATATAGCCGCCGTCCTCCTCAAAAAAGACACTGCCCTTAATGGCGTCTCTCGTATCATCATTAAAAAAACCGATACGCTCATTAAGCAGATGCACATTAGATTTCACAGCAGCCACAGCTCCCCGGCGCATCACCGTCCGCCCCGCAGCCCACGGCTCACCGTACATCAGCTTCTGGCGGCCATCGGGCATATTGTCAAGCGCCTCTCTAATGCCGTTCATTGTTTCTACATCATGAAGTCCCATCAAATCAAAGCGAAAACCGTCAATATGATATTCTTTTGCCCAGTAGCATACACTGTCTGTCATATACTTCCTGAACATTTTCCGCTCGCTTGCCGTATCATTGCCGCAGCACGAGCCGTCGCAGAAATTACCGTTCTCATCGGTTCTGTAATAATAATACGGCACTGTCTTTTGAAAGCTGCCGTCCCTGTCATAAGTATGATTGTAAACGACATCCATAATCACACCAATACCCGCATCATGAAAGGCCTGAACCATTTTCTTAAACTCATAAATACGAACGGCGCCGTCGAGGCTGTCTGTGGCATAAGAGCCTTCAGGCACATTATAATTTTCCGGATCATAGCCCCAGTTAAAAAGCGACATATCCGCCGACATCTCATCGACCGAAGCATAATCAAACACCGGAAGTAAATGGACATGCGTCACACCGAGAGCCTTCATATAATCAAGTCCCGTCGAAAATTCAGGATGATTATTTAAAACTGTGCCTCTCTCAGTCACTGCCATATATTTTCCGCGGTACGCTTCGCAAAAGCCGCCAAAGCTGTCACTTGAGAAATCTTTAATATGCAGCTCATAAATAATCACCGTGTCCTTTTCACTGCGTACAAACTTATCAGACGCCCAGCCTGCCGGATTTGTCCGCGCCATATTTACAACCATACTTTTCTTGCCATTGGCGCCGCAGGCCTTTGCATAAATATCTGCCGTCTCACGCACACGGCCGTCTGACGATACTGTATATGTATAATAAACACCGTCTAAATCGCCGCCGATCTCTATTTTAAAAACACCGCACTCTGTCTTTGCCATTGCAAACTGTCTGTAAGGCACAGTCCCTTCACTGCCATTTTCATACAGATTTAAAATGACAGCTTCCGCTGTCGGCGCCCACACTTTAAACACGGTTTTTTCCGGTGTATAAAAAGCGCCTAAATCATCGCCATCATAACACTGTGTCCTTTCAAACTGTTCCGATTCAAAAAGTATCTTCCATTCCTTCGGTGTCTTCATCAAATTCCCCCTTTCATATTTAGAAAAAAGGAGGCTTTCGCCTCCCTTTATCCTTTCACCGCACCCGACATGCCTTCAACATAATTCTTCTGCATAATCAGGAACAAAATTGCTATCGGTATGGATATGCACACGGCTCCTGCCGCAAACGAAGCATACCAGCGGTCAATATATTCTTTATCAAGCATCTTCCAAAGACCAATAGACACCGTATAATACTGTGCATCTGCACGGCAGATAACTTTACCAAAAATAAAGTCAACCCATGGTCCCATAAAGGATGTTAAAATCGTATAGACGATGATCGGCTTACTGAGCGGTACAGTAATCTTTGTAAATACATTCCATCTTGTCGCTCCATCGATAATCGCTGCCTCATCCAGCGATTTTGAGATTGTATCAAAAAATCCCTTCGCAACATAAAATCCTGCACCGGAACCGGCGGAGAACACGATGATAAGTGCTACACGGATCATTGCACCATCTGCTAAATTAAGTGCTCTTAAAATATAGTACACAGCGATCATGGACATGAAAGATGGAAACAGACCAATGATCATCGCAATATTCATAAACGGTTTTCTCATCTTAAATCGCATTCTTGACATACTGTATGCCACTGAAAGTACAAAGATGGTAGAAATGATGCAGGTAAAAATTGCGATCACAAAGGTATTCATAAACATCTTCGGAAAGTTTAAAATACTGGTGTCTGTAAATAATTTGATGTAATTATTAAATGTATAGGTTTTCGGGAAAAATGTACTTACATAAGAACCTTTCTCTCCACGGAAACTTGTAAGGATTACCCAGAAAATCGGGAGAACCCAGATAAATGCCAGTATTGCCAGGAAAATGTGAACAATCACATTTATCACTGTTTTACGGATTTTTGCCGTATTGGGTGCACCACTTTTTTTCGCAGCCACTGCTGCTGTACTCGTATGTGTCCAGTTCATTACATGAATCCCTCCTCATCTTTATAGGATGCGGTATTGCGATATGTTACCAATGCTACGATCGCAAGTACAATAAATGTCATAATACCAATAACAGCACCTAAGTTATAATAGTTCTTATCAACCGTCAGCTTATACAGCCAGGTAACAAGAAGGTCTGTCTTTCCTGCCGTGGCATCCACCGGAGTAGGATTTCCACCTGACAGAAGGAAGATGACATTGAAGTTATTGATATTTCCCGTAAACTGTGTGATCAGGTACGGTGTCATAACAAATAACATGTAAGGCAATGTGATCTTAAAGAAAGTCTGTACAGCATTCGCTCCGTCGATCTTTGCTGCCTCATAAAGTTCACCCGGAATATTCTGTAAAATACCAGTTACCTGAAGCAACGTATACGGAATACCTACCCAGAGGTTAATAACAATAACCGTTACTCTTGCCCATGTTGCATTTGAAAAGAACGGTAATGCGGTATCGATCAGACCATATTTTAATAACAGCGTATTGACGATACCGGTCGGTTGTAACATGGTACGCATGATCAGCAGTGATACGAACTGCGGTACTGCGATGGAAAGTACAAAACAGAATCTCCAAAATGCCTTTCCTTTTGTCTCCTTACGGTTGATGATAATTGCTAAGATCATACCGAGGATATAGTTTAATGCGGTTGCTACAATGGCCCAGATCAGTGTCCATCCTAATACGGAATAGAACTGCTTGCCGATGCTGTCACCGAAGTTTAAAATCTTCTTGAAATTTGCCAGTCCCACCCAGTCAAATAATACCAGATGATCGTTGACCTTACTGTAGTTCGTGAACGCCATGGTAATGTTATAGATCAGTGGTAAGATCGTAAAAATTAAAATTCCCATAACCGGCGCTGCCAACAGTAATTTATATAAATTTTGATCTAACAAACTCTTGCAGTCTTCTTTAAAGTTGTTTAAGTGCTTTCCTGATTTTGCCAGCACTTCCGATTTATAAGAGCTCTTTACGGACTCTCTCCAGACAATGATAAACATTGCTGTAATATAAACTGTTGCCACTCCATACAACAGAATCAGTGATGACTGGTCACCTGCTGTATATTCATAAATACTCTTTTTTTCGTTCCATACTTTTTCCTGCTCTCTCCATCCAAGAGATGGCAGCATAGATAAATTATAAATTCCTGACTGAATCATGTACCAGATATATGCAGCTTCTACTGCAAGAAACATGATTCCCTTTCCAATTTGTTTATGTGCAATATTTCCTAAGCCCATAATTAACAGGGAAAGTTTTGTGATTATATTTCCTTTTGCCACCGCATTTGTAACCGTGTACGGTGTTGAAAATTCTTTATTTTTTCCTTTTTTCATTCCAGCCTTTTTCACGTTATGGGCCTCCTTTAAATCTCAATGTAGAAACATCCAGGATGCCCGTCCGGGCACCCTGGGATTTCTATCAGAAGAAATCTTTTTACTGTGCAATGTCTGTGTTCATTGTTGTATTCATATCTTCTGTTTTCTCTGCTGCGTTATCAGCTGTGATCTCACCAGCGACCAGTGCTTTACCCATGTTCTCAGCCGGTGACCAGTAGTTGCTCATTTCGCTTACTAATGGCTGCATGATAGATGTATCTGTCATAACTTTTGTAACTGCCGTAGCAATTTCATCATCTGAGATTGCAATGTTTGTATTTGTAGGAAGGATATTTCTCATATCATAATGATCTTTCTGAGCATCTTCACCTGCAAGGTAAGCCGCTAAAGCCATGGAAACCTGCATATTCTCTGTATTTGGATTAACGCCGATTGCTTTAGATCCTATGAAAGATTTCATCTGACCCTCTGTTCCTCCGATATTTACAGTAGGAAGAGCTGCAACACCCATGTTATCGCCAAGAGCTTCTTTTACAGATTCTGCATCCCATGTACCTGAGAAAATGGCATTAACGCTGCCATCACGTAAACCGGCAATACCTGCTCCGTCTGCATCATTAATGAAGTTTGGATTCTTGCAAAGGTCTACAAGATACTCAGTAACTGCTGCTGCCTTGTCACCACTAAAATCGACACCTGCTGCTGCATCAGTACCATCACCAAATAATGTACATCCGTTTGCTACATAGAAAGCCTGAATATACCAGGAGTTAGATAATGGGAAAGAAACTTTTCCTTTTTCTAACATGGTATCAAAGCTCTTAATATCATCATCTGAAAATACACTCTTATCATAGTACATGAACCATGTATTTGATGTAAACGGGAATGCCACTACTGCATCATTGTAAGTAACAGATGCTGTAATAGAATCAGAGTTTGTTGTAGTTACATAGTCAAGATAGCTTCCTCCAAGCTCTGCTAATGCGTTTGCAGATACAAGATCCGGGATGTTATCATTTGCTAACATATATACATCTGCGGAGTTTTCAACATCCTGTGTAACCGTTGCTTTTGCATCACCCTCTGCACATACACCATAATTGAAAGTGATATCCCAGTTTGGATGAGCTGCGTTGAATGCGTCACACTCTTTTGCAAGCCAGCCTGTATCCTGATCTTCCTGTGGGCTCCATACTGTAATTGTACCGGACCATGGCTCATCTTCAGAATCTGCGGCTGCTGCCTCAGTACCTGCGGTATCTACGGCTGCTGCCTCAGTACCTGCTGTCTCCTCTGCTGCTGCATCACTTGTTGTGCTGTTGTCTGCTGCTGCATCGCTTCCAGCATTGTTTGCGGCTTTGTTTCCGCATCCTGCTGCCATGGTTGTCATCATAGCTGCTACCATTAATAATGACACTGCTTTCTTTTTCATTTTTTTCTTCTCCTTTTCTTTTTCCCAAAAAGTTTTCATGAACTTTGTTTTTATATAAAATGCAATCTGCACTTTATAACATAATCATCTGTGATAAACTGATGCAAGTGTCCGGATCCATGCCCTTCGCTCCTCACTCAGTTCATCGGTTCCAATCCTCCATCTCCAGTTTCTCCCGACGGTGGATGGTGCATTCATCCGCGCTTCATTTCCAAGCTTCATCAGATCCTGCATCTGTATGATCACCACATCTGCAATGCTTGCATAGGCAGCCCGGATCAGCGCATCCGGTATTTCTTCTTTATATTTGATATTCAGATACTCGTACAGATAAGCAAGCTCATAATCTGTTTTGTCCCTGAAGTAACCAACAATTGTTTCATTGTCATGCGTTCCCGCATAAACGACAAGATTGCAGTCGGTGTAATTATGTGGAAGATGTTCGTTTGCCGTATCATCCCCAAATGCGAACATCAAAATCTTGATGCCCGGCCATCCGGTTCTTGCCATCAGCTTCTTCACACCCGGTATCGGACTCTTTCCTGCGATATCCTCAACGATGATGTGTGTATCTCCGATCACTTTTTCGATTGCATCCGTAAGTTTCTTTCCAGGTCCCCTACTCCACTTTCCACTTCTTCCATCTTCTGCCTTGTTCGGTACGACATAATACTTTACGATCGCTGCAAAATGATCAAGCCGTATTACATCAAACAGCTTTGCATGTTCTAACATACGCGCCTGCCACCAGGCAAATCCATCTTCTTCCATCCGGCTCCAGTTGTATACCGGACTTCCCCACTTTTGTCCATTCTCTGAAAATGCATCCGGCGGAGAACCTGCAACTCCTTTTGGCGTCCCATCCTCTTCCAATAAGAAAAGTTCCCTGTTTGCCCATACATCCACACTGTCTAATGCCACATAAAACGGAAGATCACCAATCAGCTGGATACCTCTGTTATTTGCATATTCTTTTAATTTTTTCCATTGTTTAAAAAATTCAAACTGGCAGAATTCATAGAACAATATGTCTGCATGTAACGTTGTTTCATACTCTTTTAATGCCTCAGGATCCCGGCTTCGAAGCGGTTCGTCCCACTTCTGCCATTCCTCATCACCAAAATGTTTCTTTAATGCAGTATAAAGTGCATAATCAGAAAGCCATCCGGCATTTTCTTCACAGAACCTTACAAAAGCTTCATTTTCGATATCGAATCGTGCGAACGCCATTTTCAAAACTTTAAAGCGGTTCTCATAAATCATCGCATAATCAATATCCGCTTCATCATTTCCCCAATGGAAACTTCGGATCTCTTCCACACTAAGCAGCTTCTCCTGCACAAGATCATCCAGATCGATCAGATATGGATTCCCGGCAAATGCGGAATATGACTGATATGGACTGTCTCCAAAACTGGTTGGACCGATCGGCAGCACCTGCCAGTAACGCTGTTTTAAATCCACCAGCAGATCTATAAACTGGAATGCCGCATCTCCTAATGTACCAATTCCGTATGAAGATGGTAAACTTGTGATCGCTAAGAGGATTCCTGCTCCCCTTGCCATTCTTTTTGCATCCAATGATCTTCCCCGGTCCTTCCTCTCATTTTTTTCGCTTTTTTTCGTATCTGTGATAATTTTATTACTGGAAACGTTTTTTGTCAACGAATTTGCAACTTTTAACAGCGTTTTTGCCATATTTGCCGTTTTCGCTATATCGTTTTTGTTTATTTTTACAACGAAAGCGCTCAAAAGTTTCGAAAATTTTAGTATGTCTGCTTGTCAACTTTTTGTTTTCTTTATATAATATAAAAAAATCAACTGTTTTTACTAAGGAGAGGATCTTACCCATGGCAACAATCAAAGATATTGCAACAAGACTCGGTGTTTCCGTCAGTACCGTATCAAAAGGTTTAAATGGCGCGAGTGACATCAGCGAAGAATTACGTCAGATGGTGCTTGACACTGCAGTTGAAATGGGATACGCAACAAAAAAATCAAAGAAAAAAGAAAACCGCAAACTGGCGGTTTTTATCGAAAATATGGAATATGAAACGGAAGATCAGTTTGGCTACGATATCGTACTCGGTTTCAAACAGAATGCTTTCCGCCATAATTGGGATGTTACCGTTATTCCGGTCACACCTGCTTTTCAGCTTACAGAAAAATATGATACATACATGTTAAAGAACGGTTTCTGCGGTGCCTTTTTAGTCGGATTCGCCCTGCATGACGAATGGATGCAACAGCTTTCCCACACCACAATGCCGACTGTTCTCTTTGATAACTATATCGAAAAAAATCCGAACGTCTGCTACGTCGGCACCGATAACTATGAGGGCATCGACGCAGCCGTAGATCATCTTTATACGCTCGGCCACAAAAAAATTGCTTTCTTAAACGGTTCCCTGCACTCCATGGTATCCGAGCAGCGCCAGGAAGCATTTTATAACAGCATGAAAGCTCACGGACTGACTGTTGATGAGAAGCTGACCGCCTACGGCTATTATGTGGCAGACAGCGCAAAGTATCACGTCCCGACGTTTCTCGGCGCAGGTGCGACTGCGATCATCTGCGGCAACGATCTGATTGCTTCCGGTGTGATCGCTGAGTGTAAGCTGCGCGGTTTCCGTGTTCCGGAGGATATCAGCGTTGTCGGTTTTGATGACCTGCCGCTCTCTGCCTCCTTAGAGCCGCCGCTTACCACGGTTCGTCAGGAGCGCAATGAGCTTGGAAAATGCGCTTACGTCGTTTTGAATTCGCTGGTGCACCACATCCCGTTCTGCCGGACGCAGATCCGGGCAAGGCTCATCGAAAGAGAGTCGACCGCACGCTGTCAGGCGGCGCCGGAGATCAAACCGCTGGCTTAAAACTGCCAACAGATTTATCAACACTACTCTGCGTTTCGGACCGCCTCGTATACGGGGCGGTTTTCTTTTGCCGGAAGGCAGATCAGCAGAAACATGGCGGTAAGTTCTATCGTCGCGAGCAGCAGAATTGCAAACCGGTAAGACATGATCTGTCCCAGTGCTCCCGCTGCCATCTGGAATGCCACACTTCCGATCGCAAATACCATATTAAAAAATGCGTTGATACGCGCCCGCATATTTTCGGGCAGATAGCTCTGCACTGCTGTCTCACGGATGGTCGCACTTGAGATGCCAAGTGCCCCACAAAGGAAACGGTTACACAGCATCAGCGGATATGGCAGATATAAAAGTAAAATATCCATCAGTCCATAGACCGTATAGACAAATTTGGTAAACGCATAACGTTTTTTTACCGGTATTTCTTTTTTATACTGAAAAATGCCGCCAAGTCCCCGCCCGATCATTTCCGCACTTTTTAAAAATCCAAGCATCGTAACCGTAAGCCACGGCACTGTCTGGTAAAACGCCTGTATCAGTACGGTATTTCCATCTGACACACCGCTTGTGATACTCATATAAGTATAGATGTTACGAATGCCCTTTTCTTTTTTCAGATAATGAAATCCTTCCCTGATATCCTGACAATACTGCTTCCAGGTATAATCGTCCTGTGCTTCTTCCTTTTCCTCATGAATCCGGCTCTCCACGATGACAGATACCATCGTGATACCGGCAACCAGATAAAAAATGTGTGCCATGGATATTTTTTCATACAAAAAGGTTGCCGCTGGGGACATTGTAATGATGACAAGTGGATAAATTGTATTGCTGACCGCATAACCCTTCTGTTCCATCCCATTCGGTATCAGATTTGGATACCATGCATCATATGCAAGACGGTAAAACACTGAGATTGTTCCCACTGCAAGGACAAATATCAGATACAACAGGTAATTGAATGCATGACCACTGATATAGAGTCCCATTACCGCATACAATACCGCCGTTACAATGTAAGTACGTAATCATCCGTATCTGTCAGCAACTATATTTTTCTGATACACTCTTTTCATAACAAAGAAAGGAAACTGTATCATTATGAAAAAAGATGAAAAAATCACACTGTGGTCTGAAAGAATCCATGAATTTCAATTCAGTGGGCAGACTTGTAAAACATGGTGTCAGGAACATCACGTTCCAGTCTCTACAATGAATTACTGGATGC
>USSL01000007.1 GCA_900557175.1 uncultured Eubacteriales bacterium | reverse complement strand
GACAGCCGGCCTTAACTGTCATCCTCAAGATGAAAGACAATGCTGATTTCATTCTTGACGGCAATAAGCTCAGTGCACCGGATGAAAGTAAAATTGATACAACAACCATCGGCGATTACATCAAAAACGGAGATTTCAACAAACTTCCCGACGAAACATTACCGCCGGAAACAAATGAAACCGATGAAACCGATGAAACTGACGAAAGTGACGGCGGTGACATTCCGGGCGGTGGTGTCGGCGGCGACATTCCGGGCGGTGGCGGCGACATTCCGGGCGGCAGCGACGGACCTGTCTATACGCCGGAGGAGATTAAGCAGCTTGTCACTGAAAAAGAACAGGAAATTGCCAAACTTAAAACAACCCGCAAGCAGGCTGAGCTTGATATGACCAAGCTTCAGAAGGATCTTGATGCGGCTGTCATCACAAGCAGCGTCAACGGCATCGTTAAAACCGCCGTCGATCCGACAGCTGAAAACAACGGCATTGAAAAGGGCGCACCTTTTATTGTTGTTCAAAGTGAAGAAGGCCTGTATCTTACCGGCACAATTAATGAACTGCAGCTTCCGTCCATTACTGTCGGCCAGCAGATTAACGCCAATTCCTATATGAGCGGCGCGATGTTTACTGCTGAAATCACTGAAATTTCAAATTATCCGACAGAAAATCAGATGGGCTATTCGGAAAATTCGAATGTTTCCTACTACCCTTTTAAGGCTTACATTGAAAATGCCGACGGACTTACAAACGGTGAATATGTCAGCCTGTCCATGAGCAATACTTCCCCGGACGGATTCAGCGATGACCTTTTCATTCTCAAAGCCTATATCCGTCAGGATGATGACGGTTCTTCCTACGTTTATGTGCGCGACGAAAACGAACGTCTGAAAAAGCAGCCGGTTGTCACCGGAAGAAGTATTTACGGCTCATATATTGAAATTAAAGAAGGGCTGTCTATGGAAGACTACATTGCCTTCCCTTATGGAAAGACGCTCAAAGACGGCGTCAAGACAAAAGAAGGCAGCTTAGAAAATATTATGTATTAGGAGGCGCGCACCATGTTAGAAAATATAAGACTTTCATTTCAAGGGATATGGTCACACAAGATGCGCTCATTCCTTACAATGCTCGGCATTATCATCGGTATCGGCTCAATTATTGCCATTGTTTCTACGATTAAAGGAACAAACGAACAAATTAAAGAAAATCTTATCGGTTCCGGCAATAACACAGTAACTGTCAGTCTCTATCAGGGCGACGGTGAATATGATGCCGAGTATATGGGACCGCCGGCCGGTGTTCCTACAGTTTCCGACGAAACACTCCAAAGTATTTTGGACATTCCTACTGTTGAAAATGCTTCCCGCTTTCTTCGCAGAAGATATAGCAGTTCTGTTTTTTACAAAGCAACTCAGCTTCAGAGCTGCTCCATTTTAGGCGTTGACAGCAATTATCTGGATACTTGCGGCTTCATTTTAAGAAAAGGACGCGGTTTTGTCCAAAATGATTTTAAATATTTTAAAAAGGTGGCGCTGATTGACAGTGCTGCTGCTTCCGAATTATTCCCGGATACGGAACCTGTTGGTAAGACCATTGAAATTCAGGGCGAGCCATTTATTGTTATCGGCGTCCTTGAACAGTCCAACGCATTTAAACCGGTCATTAATTCTATGGAAGATTATCAAAATTATATGGGCGATACATCAAGTACGATTTATATTCCGAGAGACACATGGCCGGTTATCTACAGCTTTGACGAACCGGAAAACATTGTTTTTAAGGCTGCTTCCACAGATGATATGAGCAGCGCCGGACAAAAGGTTGCTGACATTTTAAATGCCACAATTGTCCAGACAGATAATCCTTCAAACTCCGGCGGCACCATCGGCGGCGGCACCATCGGCGGCGGCAGTATTGCAATTGATAGTGCAAGTGCATCATCTGATGACAGCAGTAATACAAATACACTGAAATATAAATCAAAAGATATTTTAGAAAAGGCTAAAAATCTTCAGAATTTAAGCCAGTCTACAAACCAGCAGCTCATATGGATTGCAAGTATTTCTCTGCTTGTGGGCGGTATCGGCGTTATGAATATCATGCTCGTATCCGTTACTGAGCGTACAAGAGAAATCGGTCTGAAAAAAGCCATCGGTGCAAGAAACAGCATTATCCTCGGACAATTTCTCACTGAGGCCGCTGTACTTACAAGCCTCGGCGGACTGTTGGGCGTTATCGTCGGCATTATTCTTGCCAAAGTCATATCGTCCATTTCGGCAACGCCGGTTGCCATCAGCATACCGGCCATCGCTGCTTCCGTTATTTTCTCCGTTGTAATCGGAATTATTTTCGGACTGCTGCCATCCATCAAGGCATCAAAATTAAATCCAATCGAAGCATTAAGACACGAATAATTTTAAAAGCGGGTGAGGCGCAAAGCCTTATCCGCTTTTATTATGATTTTAAGAAGCTTTCAAAACTGTAAGTGTATTTTCTTTATGCTGCTAATATAATTTAAACAGACAACAGGAAGGGATTGATTCTTATGAAACATATTTTAAAACTTGATTCTGTGAAAATATATGAACATCTTAATATTAAAAGAGCCGAAAAGAAGCGCACAAGCGCTTCCTTCAGCTCTTTTTTTCCCCTTCCGGAAAGATAATTTTAAAGACAAAAAAGAATATGATCATGGACACCCCGCCTGTCACGAAGGTCACTAAAATGTTGTAAACTGCCGGAGGCACATAAGCTGATGCAACCGGCATCCAAAGATTGTTAAAACCGTTGCATACAAGCGAAATGATTATCCACGCAATAAAATACCACATTGCCTGATAGGCCGCATTGCCATGACTTTTAAACGTAATGTTTCGCTGCAGCGGGAAGTTTATGCACTGCGCCACAAAAGAGCCAACCTCGTAGCTTATAAAATAACCGAGGCCGCCGCCGATCACAACAGCGCCCGATGCATCGTAAATCACATTATAGCCCAAAAGACTCCATGTAAACTCAACACCAAAAAGCTTCATCGGTACCTTTGGCCACATAAATTCTGCTGCGGCCAATTCCATACCGAGAATCCCCGGCATGAACGTGAAAAACAGGTACTGAATAATTGTTACCCCCATACTGAATACAAAGAAAAACGCAATCTGATAAAGCCATTTCGCCAACTTCGGATGCTTACCTTCAAAGCCCTTCCATATATCCTTTAAATGATTCATATTTTATATACCTCATTTTCCAGTCTGCTTTTCCGAAAGTTTTCTTTCGTATGACTTGTTTGCCTTAATATTGGCAAAATAACCTTTTATCATTTTCCCAACGCCTTTAAGCAAATGACCGTTGACAGCCATGACCATGCCCCGGACCATTTCCATACTTACCATACCGCCGGTCATCTTTGCAATACCCCGAAACGGCATATTGTAAATAAATAAAATATTCAGATCCGGCTTACCTTTGGCCTCACTGCGCTTTTGGGCTGCCGTCAGACAGCGGTAAATAAAACGTGCCAGCCGGCTTTTAGCATAATACATCTGACATATGGCATCATTTTCTGTCAAGTTTCCCGACCAGCTGCCCGAAGGTATCGGCTGTCCGAGTAAGTCTGCAAATTCATTGTCACCGACATTTTGTATTTTCCCGGAATAGTATGAAGGCAATTTTTCTCTGTCATACGGGCAGACCGTCATCGCTGCCTCAACCGTCATTTCACCGGAAAGTCTTATATCTGCACTGCTTGCACCGATAAGAATCTGATAGATGCCGCCCTCAGTTTCCCATCGATTTGTTTTCACATTCCACACCCGGAATGTTTTATCATCAAAAGCTATTTCAACACTTTTTTCTTCGCCCGGATTCAAAAATACTTTTTTAAATCCTTTAAGTTCCTTTTTCGGACGGAAAATCCGGGCATCTGCCATCGACACATACATCTGTACAACTTCTGCACCCGGATATGTGCCTGTATTCTTTAATTTAAAGCTTACGCCGTTTGGTGACACCTTAAAATGGCTGTATTCAAATTCTGTATAGGAGAGCCCATAGCCAAACGGATATCGCACCTGCACGCCGGCTGTATCATAATAACGGTAGCCGACGTAAATGCCCTCTCTGTATTCAGCCGTCCGCTGTCTGCTCGGAAAATTTTTCAGCGCCGGTGTGTCCTCATGGCACATCGGATAAGTTTCCGCCAATTTTCCTGACGGATTCACCTGTCCCGTCAGAATATCAACCACTGCACCCGCGCCTGCCTGCCCTGAAAGATAGCTGTGCAAAATAGCTTTCAAACAATTTTCCCACGGCATTTCAATGGCAGCGCCGCCGCTTAATACACCGACAATGTTCGGATTTACACCTGCAATGGCCTGCAAAAGCTCTATCTGATTTTCGGGAATCCGCATATGCGACCGGTCCATACCCTCTGACTCGCTCAGCTCATCAAGTCCGAAACAATAGATGACGACATCTGCCGTCTTTGCCAGTGCAAGTGCTTCTTTTTTCACGGCCTCATTAATGCCGCCTGTTCTCTCATAACCGGCATTGATACCTGCAAGCTCCAATTTGACTTCAGCAATACGCTCCTCCACAGATTCTATTTTTGTCGGATTAACCATTGATGAACCGGCGCCCTGATATCGGGGAGTTATCGCAAAATCGCCAATCAACGCAACCCTTGTTCCCTTTTTTAAGGGAAGAATGGCATTGTCATTTTTTAAAAGCACTGCACTCTGTGCAGCTGCTTCCTGCGCCAACTTATGATGTGCCTCTGTATTAAAGCTTTCCGCAGCATTGGCTGAAGCTTCTGAAAGCTTTAATACTGCATCAAGTAAGTCATCGACGCATAAATCCAGTTCCTCCACCGTCAGCCTTTTTTCTCTGACAGCATCAACAATTTCTCTTGCCGAATCCAGCCCTGCTGCCGGCATTTCAAGATTTGAGCGCATCTTCACACCTTTTGCATGGTCATTGGAAGCGCCCCAGTCTGTAATGACAATACCATCAAACTGCCATTCATTTCTTAAAATATCTACGAGCAAATGTTTGTTTTCATTGGCATAAATGCCGTTGACTTCATTGTAGCTTGTCATCATGGCCTTTGCATTGCCTTCTTTCACGGCAATTTCAAACCCTGTCAAATAAATTTCTCTCAGAGTTCTCTCGTCTAAGACGGAATTCATCGCCATACGACGAAGCTCCTGACTGTTGACTGCAAAATGTTTCGGACAGGCATAAACGCCCTGACTCTGAATCCCTCGCACATAGGCCGCCGCCATTTTGCCCGCCAAATACGGATCTTCGGAAAAATATTCAAAATTGCGGCCACAGAGCGGACTTCGTTTAATATTTAAACCCGGTCCTAAAAGAATATTGACATTTTGAGATGCTGCCTCCTGACCTAATGCCTGTCCAATTCGTTCGCCCAATTCAGTATCCCAGCTATTTGCCATTGCCGCAGCCGTCGGATAGCACGTTGCTTCAAGCGAGGCATTAAGTCCCAAATGGTCCCCGGCCCCCGCCTGTCTTCGGATACCGTGAGGACCATCGGCCATAAATACAGAGGGAATATTAAGCCCCGGAAAATCTCTTGTCTGCCAGACATTTTTCCCGCTTAAAAACGCGGCTTTTTCTTCCAATGACATTTTATCAATTAATTCCTGATGCTTCATCACTCACCTCTTTGAATCATTACTGTTTTGTTTTTTTCCACTGTGTTTTGCGCACAATGACAATGACGCCTGCAACTGCTAAAACACCGAGAATAATATCTGCGGCAACAAGCCATTTCTGCCACAGCGGCATGACTGTAACAACATTCGATGTGGATGAAATACCATTCATCGCAAAACTATTGGCAACAGCATACAAAATGTGTTTTGAGGCTGTGCGAAGCTGTGTCATGACTGTAGGATTATCCTTGTAGCCGTCAATCGGCCAGTTATCTGCACCTGAATTTAAGTATAAATCTGTACCGCCTTCAAGACCGCCGCGGATTGCGAGCGCCGGGAAAGCCTCAGGGAACGACGCCTGATCTGTAATAATAATACCGTCATAGCCCCACTCGTCACGCACGACATTTGTCATCAGTCCGGCATGGTTTCCCGACCATTTAAAGCCGATACGGTTCATGCTGGCCATTATACCAAGTGTACCATTTTCATCTGTAATTCCCGGCTCAAATGCCTTTAAATAAATCTCGCGGATTGACTGCTCATTTGCAAATGTACTCATACCTGAACGGTTCGTTTCCTGATCGTTTAATGCAAAATGCTTTACAAATGTAATAACACCTTTTTCACGAGCGCCATTCACTGTCGCTTTTCCGAACTGTCCCGATAAATAACCATCCTCTGAATAGTATTCAAAGTTACGGCCTGAAAATGCTGTTCTGTGAATATTCATTGCAGGTGCATACCAGCCGGCAAAATTTAAGTCGCCCTGTGCAAGACAATCCTCACCGATAAGGCGTCCCATATTAGCAGCCATTTCTTCATTCCATGTTGAGGAAATAACAACCTCTGAACACCACGCGTATGTTTTTTCCGGACGTGTCACGCCTGTCGTTCCCGCATTTCCGACAAAAGCCGGGCCGTCGACACATATTGTTGACGGTGCGCTGACAGAGTTTACAGCCTGCGTCTGATAACCACCGACACGCACAAGATTATACATTTCCTCCGGCGTCATCTGATTAAGTAAATCGTCCCATGCCGGATCATCTGCATCAAGACCGCGCATCATTGCAAGCGATAAACCATTATCGGCGCCTGTCACCGGCATCTGTGCATCAGAATTATCCGTTCCCTCAGGAATCGCCAGCGCCTCAACCATTTCCGGAGTCGCTGTCAGTTTATATGTTTCAGGGAATATATTTTCCCAGTCGTTTCTTGTCAGATATACAAAGCTGTCATCGTATGTTTTCATATCTGCATCGGCAAACTGATTCTTAATCGGATTGCCTGTTTTTGAGGATACGGCATAATCATTGCTTTCTGCAACTTCAAAATCCTTAACCATTGCCGCATCGCCCTTGCTGTCTGTATTTTTGGCGCCTTTTGCTGCAAGAATGTTATTAACCGCCTGATGTGCATCCTTTGCAGCTGTAAAATAATAAGTACCCTTTTCTAAAATATATGTGCCTTCGCCGTTATTTGCGGAAGCATCATAAGCTTTTAATTCTTCCTCTGAAACTGTAATTTTTACAGTCTCTGATGCACCTGCCTCTAAAGTCTCTGTTTTGGCAAAGCCGCACAATGCAACAGATGCTTTTTCTACACCGTTTGTTTTATCATATTCTGTGTACGGACTCTGAAGATAAAGCTGCACAACCTCCTTGCCTGCCTTATCGCCTGTATTTGTCACCTTAACATCAAATGTAAACTGACCGTCTTTGTAATCGCTGCCGACAAGCTCTTGCTCAAATGTCGTATAGCTTAAACCATAACCGAACGGAAACTGAACTTCATCGGCATAATTCCATGTATCTGCCCCATCGGCTGTCACACCGACGTTTGCCGAAGCATTTCCCTGATTTAAAACAGTATCTTCATAACGTGTTTCATAGTATTTGTAGCCGACATAAATACCTTCCTGATAAACAGCATAGGCTGTATGGATTGCGCCGTCCGCATTTTCCATCTGAAGATTTCCGAAGTTTGCCACTGCCGGTGCGCCAAGCGGATTATAAGCATATGTATCGACCGTTCTTCCCGACGGATTCACTGTACCGTTTAATATATCGCCAACTGCATAAAGTCCGTCCTGTCCCGGATTTCCAATCCAAAGGCAGGCATCAATGCCATATTCTTCCTGCTCAAGGAAGGACAGCTCCATCGCATTTCCTGAATTTACAAGAACAATGACTTTGTCAAATTTTTCTCCGACATATGACAGTAATTTTTCCTCTGTCGCTGTCAGTTCCAAATAATGGCGTCCGATATCTTCCGGTGAATCTACAGGATCTGAATGTACAGAGCCCATAAAGCCTTCAATGTCTAACGGTTCTGCATAGCTCTCATCATATACTGTCGGAACGTCCGAGCTTTCACTGCCTGAACGTGCGATTGTAACGATTGCCGCATCATTATATTTTTCAAAACTGTCTGTCTCTGTCTTTGTAAACATTTCAGGTGCAGCCTCATGAATCACATAACGTCCTGTACCTGCAATATCAGCGACATCCATTCGGATATCAGCTGCCGCGCCTGTCGTATAAAAATCCCACATTGCCGGATTCACTTCAAAGCCAGTTTCCTCTAAAGCTGCTTTTAATGTCGGCACTGTTTCTGTATCAACAGCACCTGAACCGCCGCCGCCATAAAGAATTTCAGCAGAATTGACGCCAAAAAGTGTCACCTTATTTCCGTCCATCGGAAGTGCATTTCCCTCGTTTTTGAGAAGAACAAACCCCTCGGCCGCAGTCATACGTCCTGCTGCCGCATCTGCCAGCAAACGTTCCTCCTCACTGGAAAACGATGTTTTAAAATACTCCGTATCTTCTGTGCCATTGCCATTTTCTTTAACTTCATAACTTTTGTGTCCCATGTAAGTTGTAATAATCGGCTTATACTTCATTGCAAAATAATTGCCGACGCCTAACCCTGTCACTAAAACACCAATCAATACCAATGAAGGAATTGATTTTTTCTTTGACATTCTCTTTTTCATAATTTCCTCCTTGAAAGCCTCTGCCACAAAAGGCTTTTATTTTGATATTGTTATTTTACCACAGCTTTACACGCATATTTTCTTTTTACATAAACTGTCGTTTTTTTGCACAATTGGCATTTTGATTATATAAAATGCACAAATTTTATTATCGTAATTTGTATATAACGCACAAAGAGTCCCTCGTTACTGAGGAACTCCCCGCTTTAAATTTTATTTTTCAAAGGAATCAGTATACGCACACTGAACCAATTATCAGAAAGACTGATGTCCGTCTCACCGCCATATTTTTTTACAGTATACCGTAAACTTTTAAGCCCGAAACCGTGAAACTGCCAGTCCGCCTTCGTTGTCACCGGCATCTTTTTATCAAAAACAACTTCTTCCTCACAATAATTTTCAAACCGTATCATTAAAAACTGTTTTTGTGCACAGGCCGTCACATGGATCAGTCTTTTTTCAATATCCGGCACCTTCATCTCATATTCAATTGCATTGTCAAGGGCATTGCCGAAAATAGAGCATATATCCATAGCATCCATAAAATCGAAGACCATGCCGTCAACAACACAGGTCATAGAAATTTTTTCCTTACTGCATCGCAGACTTTTTGCCGTCAGCATCGTATCAAGCACCTCATTGCCGGTTTTATTTTGTGCCTCATAATTTTTTATCTCGTCAGCCATCTGCTCTAAATAATCTTTTTGCTTATCCGTATCAGCCTCCTGCCGGAGCACTAAAATATGATGCTTTAAATCATGATATTTATAGTTAATCAAATCTACAAGCTCCTGCGACTGCTGATATTGCTGATATTGTGTATGGAGCATCTTCTGCATAATTTCCAGCTCATACCTGCTGCGCAGCTCCATCCGCTGTACATGATAGGCATATAAAATTGCCATGCCTCCCAAATCAACCAGCGTTCTTATTCTGAAAACCTCCCCTGTATAGCTTCCGCTAAATGGCGTATGAGCCGTTACAAACCCAAGATTACTTACCAAAAATACAGCAGCACCGATAATAATATATGAGCCAAGCTCTTTTTTACTAATGTCGTCTTTTTCTTTCAGCGTATATGGTTTATAAATAGCCCACATAATTATATAGACTGCCGCCAAAATCAAAATCATAGGAAAAACCCGGAAAACTTATTTTTTTCTGCACCAAAAAACAGAACAATCTGCCATCCAAAGGAAGCTGAAAACTCTGCGGCGACAAAAGCGCGCACACAATAATATCCCGCTGCCCGCTTATTGACGCGGCAGCATCCGTAAATAAACAAGTACATCATCATAATTGCCGCCGCCATACAGACAATCCACCAAAAATTATTCAATCCTCCGGTCAGATTCAAAAACACACTCTGCACAAGAAACATTCCTGCCGATACTGCGGCAAAGCGTATCCCTTTAATACGGCGCTTCAGCTCCGAAATACACTGCATACACGCCATCCATTCTGCCACTGCCGTCAATGTTCTCGGTATGTCCGGTAAAATATCGGAAATCTCTGTCATTTTGTGTCCCCCCAATACTTTACAAGATCCTGCATAAAATCATTTGTCCGCCCGTGGCTCAGCGAAAGCATCTCACCTGCCTCAACAGCTTTCATTGTACCGCTGCTTAAATGCGTGCCGCTGCTTGTGTGATAGAGCATATTGTGTCCCTGACTTTCCACATAATAAATATCTTCCACATCCAGACGCAAAACACCGCCTTTCACCGGAACAACAATCACTTTTCCTCTCTTGCGATGCATTTTTCTGATTGCCCGCGAAATTCTCTGACTAAATGCAAAATAGGAGACCGGCTTCAGCACATAGTCAAGCGCATCGACCTCATAGCCCCGGATTGCATACTGCGTCATATTTGTGATAAAAATTATGATAACCTCCGAATCGGTCTTTCGTATTTCCTCCGCTGCCGTCATCCCGTCCATGAATTTCATCTGAATGTCCATCAAAATAATATCAAACTGTGCTTTGTATTTTGATATTATACCATCCCCGTCACGGTACACCGTCACATTAATTTCTTCTCCGGATTCCTGCTGATATCGTTTCATATATTCTGTTAATTGTTTAATATAAATATCTTCATCCTCAACAATCGCTATTCTGACCATTTCGCGCCTACCTCTTAAAACACTTTCCTCTCAAAACACTTTAGAGGTAGTTTAACATGAGCAGCGTGCTTTTGTAAACCTGAACCTTTCCTGATATTATCTTTCAAATGCGCAGAGCAAAACGGACAAGTCCACTTCGAACTCCCTAAATTCCTCAATCCTTGAGGGACTTGCTCCGCTTTGCGCGCCAGATGCAGATTGCCGCAGGCAGTCATATTCCATATGCATCTGGTCGCATCCCCCGCGGAGCTTTTTCGTGACATAGGAAGCAATTTCCTATGTCACGAAAAAAGCGTCCGAATCCACATTTCGTGAATCCGAACGCCTCTATCCGACAAGTTTCTTTATGCTTTTTCCTGCTTTTCTTTAGGAAGTACAATATTTAAAATAATTGCCATAATTGCTGCAGGCACAATACCTGAACCGCCAAAAATTAACTGTAAGAACTCCGGAAGTCCCTGAAGTGCTGTTGCGTTGGCACCAAGACCATAGCCAAGACCTAAAGCAACAGATACAATTGTTATTTTTCTCGGTGTGATTGCTTCTTTTGTGATTAACTGGATGCCGCTGACAACAATAGATGAAAACATCATAACAGCCGCACCGCCGAGTACACTCTGAGGCATAATTGAAATAATTGCCGCAAGTTTCGGAAAAAGTCCACATAAAATAAGGAAAATCGCACCGCATGCCAGCGCAAAACGGTTGACAATCTTTGTCATCGTCACAAGACCGACATTCTGGCTGAAGGATGTATTCGGAAGAACACCAAATACGGCTGCAAGTGATGAACCAAGACCATCACAGACAATACCGCCTGAAAGCTCTTTATCTGTTGCCTCTCTGCCGATACCGCCTTCCATAACACCTGAAATATCACCGACTGTCTCTACAGCGGTTACAACAAACATAATCAGGACAGGTGCTACTGCACGCCAGTCAAATACATAATTTTCCAATCCAATCGGGAAAAGCTTCGGCACTGCAAACCAGTCTGCCTCAGCAACCTTATCCCAGTTTAATACCCATGCTTTTGTATATTCGACACCGTCTGCCGTTACGCCTGTTGTCGGAAGAATAGCTCCCATCACAGCACAGATCACATATCCGACAATAATACCGATTAAAATTGCCGAAGAACTTGCCATTCCTTTGCATAAATGCTTTAAAACGACAATAATGATAAGCACGGCAAGACCAATCATAAGATTTTCTATTGAACCATAGTCTTTCGCTGAATTACCGCCGGCAAATGACTGTACGCCGACACTGATTAATGAAAGACCAATAGATAATACAACTGTACCTGTGACAACTGCAGGGAAAAACCGTCTTAACGGCTTTAAGCAAAAGCCCAATACGCCTTCAAAAAGGCCTCCGATAATTGATGCAACCATCATTGCACCATAAGTTAAAAGTCCCTGTCCCATAGAATTTGCCACACTTTGGAACACGCCGATGAAACCGGAGCTTGTACCCATGATAATCGGCACCTTACCCCCGCACGGGCCAATTGCAAAAAGCTGTACAAGTGTCACAATACCTGCAATGAGCATTGCATTTTGTAAAAGTCCGACATACACATCTGCAAATTCAGAACCTGCACCGATACCGCAGGCACCGCAAATAACAATTAATGGTGTGAGATTGCCGACAAACATTGCCAATACATGCTGAAGACCAAGCGGGATTGCCTGTCTTAATGGAAGTCTTCCCTCAAATTCATAGGGAGAACCCTGCTTTTTTTCTTTCTCCATAACTTTTTCTCCTCATCTTTTGTTTCATTTTGGAACTGTAACATTATATCATATCAGCCTATCCCAGTGCTATTATTAATTCTTATATTGTTTAAAAGTATTGCTTATAGTCATTTGCCGCATCCCTCGCAAAGCCTTTTTATGGCATAGGGAGCAATTTACTATATCAAAAAACACCCGATATTGTGTCCGCCGCAATATCGGGTGTCTAATCATATCAATTATAATCTTTCAGCAAGCTTTGCAGCTAATTCTTCAAAACCCGGTTTGCCAAGAAGGGCAAACATATTTTTCTTGTAGCTTTCAACGCCAGGCTGATCAAATGGATTAATTCCAAGTACGTAACCGCTGACGCCACAGGCAAACTCATATGTGTAGAACAATTCGCCAAGGCTGAATGCATCCTGCTGAGGAATCACAAACTTAAGGTTTGGCACATCACCGTCAGAATGTGCAATTGCTGTACCATTCATCGCACTCTTATTAATGAAGTCAACTGTCTTTCCTGCAAGATAATTAAGGCCGTCTAAGTCAACTTCCTCTTTCTGAAGTGTAATATCTTCTGTCGGCTTTTCAACCTCCAGCACTGTCTCAAACATCATTCTTGTGCCGTCCTGAATGAACTGCCCCATAGAATGTAAATCCGCTGTCAGCGTCACGCTTGCAGGGAATAAGCCTCTGCCGTCCTTGCCCTCACTCTCACCAAAGAGCTGTTTCCACCATTCACCGACATAGAGCAATGATGGCTCATAGCTTGCTGTAATCTCTACGGATTTACCTTTTCTCAATAAAATATTTCTTATTGCCGCATATAAAAGCGCATCATTTTCTTCAAAATCATTCTCAAGTGCACGTTTTCTTGCTGCTGCCGCACCTTCCATCAGCTTGTCAATATCTGCGCCGCTGACTGCAATCGGAAGTAAACCAACCGCTGTAAGTACTGAAAAACGTCCGCCGACATCATCAGGAATAACAAAACTTTCATAGCCTTCTTCATTGGCAAGATTCTTAAGTGCACCTCTTGCTTTGTCTGTTGTACAATAAATTCTCTTTCCGGCTTCTTCCTTACCATATTTACTTTCAAGCATTTCCTTAAACACTCTGAAAGCAACTGCAGGCTCTGTCGTTGTACCTGACTTTGAAATCATATTAATTGAGAAATCTCTGTCACCGATGACATCCATTAAACCTTTAATATATGTGCTGCTTAAATTGTTGCCGACAAAATAAATCTCCGGCGCTTTTCTGATTTTCTTAGAAACCATGTTAAAAAAGTTATGTCCTAAAAATTCAATCGCTGCTCTCGCACCGAGATAGGAACCACCAATTCCGATAACGAGTAAAACATCAGAATCATTTCTGATTTTTTCGGCAGCCTTTTTAATTCTGTCAAATTCCTCTTTATCATAATCTACGGGAAGGTCAATCCAACCCAAAAAATCGTTTCCTGCACCTGTTCTTGATACAAGTTCTTCCTTTGCATCAAGGACTAATTTTTTCATGTTTGCAACTTCATGGTCTTTAATAAAGGCTGTTGCTTTTGAATAATCAAATGTTACCTTACCTGACATGATGTGCACCTCCGCTAATCTTCAGAATTATTATTATCACTCTGTATGATAGCAGATTTTTATTTTTTTATCAACTAATTTAAAAATTCTTTTAGAATATCCTCGACAACACGGGCATCAATTTCCTCCGGGCCAAAGCCATCAGCCAGCTGTAATGCAGCCTTTGTATACACACTCTCATCTGTACTTTTCGCCTGTTTCTTTTTTTTGCATGCTGCCGCGGCCGCCTGTCGCTCACCGGCGCTTTTGCTTTTCCATGAATGATCCGTCCTTTCACGCAAGGACAGTCTTTCTGCAGACGGTTCCTCTGAAACACGGCTTTGTGCATATGCCGCGGCCTGTGACGGCTTTTCAAACACATCTGATTTATTCCTGTGCACATGTCCCTCCGTCGCTTCTGTACTCTGTCCTTCATCACTTTCCTGCTGATGTCTTTTAAGTACATGACCATATTCAATCTTATTTTTAAGAAAATTTTGAAGATTATCTTCCATCTGTGCACAAAAAATCTTCTGCTTGTCGCTGAAACTATAGAGCTTATACTGAATTGCAAGTATCGAGGCAACCATAAGTCCAAAAACTGTCATCGAAAGCATCGCCCTGAATCCGGTTCCGGCACTCAAACCATAAAGAATATTTCCAAAGCTTACAGCAATCACAGCACCCATTGCTAAAAGCCCCGCTTTGCTCCATGCAATCAATGTCATTGGTCCCAGCTTATATCTGTACAAGTACCGTCTGACCATCGCCTGCTCATCATTTGCCTTCATGCCGAGCGTATAATAGCTGGAATACTTTAACTTTATGTATTTAATCAGGCGATGCTGGGAATTTTCCATCCCATCAGCCTCTTTAATCAATCTTTTGTAAGTTCTGTTTGCCAACGCAGCTGCCGCCGCGCCCATCACACCTACAGCGCAGAAAAAATAAAATATCATGCCCTGTTCCATCATCCATTCCCTCATAGAAATTCTCCTTCCAATCATTGTTGGGAATATTATACAACGGGACACTTGAAAATTCACTTATCATCGTTCGACAGACTGCGCGCCAGCCCGCACTTTATTATGGAAAAACAGACGTTTTATGAGCATCCGTTTTTAAATTTCATTTAAAAGCACATCCATCAGACGCACAGTATGTTCCACAGCCTTTGCCTCAAATGCGCTGTAATCTTCTGTCGCACTTCCGTCTGCTTTATCTGAAATTGCACGGATGACAAGATACGGAATATGGTTTAAATACGCTGCCTGTGCAATTGCTGCACCCTCCATCTCTGTACAATAGCCTTTAAACAAATCCCAAAGTTCTTTTTTCTTAGCATTATCAGATACAAAGCAATCACCGCTGATAACTCTGCCCTCATACACTGAAATATCCGGATTCACACTGCGGCATATATCTGCAGCCATCTTTCTTAACTTCTCATCCGCACAAAATACAGATGTATCCATCTGAGGAATAACACCCTTTTCATAACCGAAACCTGTGGCGTCCATATCATGCTGAAGCGCATCTGTCGCCAAAACAATATCTCCGATATTGATACTTGTGTAAAGTCCGCCCGCAATACCAGTATTTATCACCATTTGAACATTGTAGCAGTCAACAAGAATCTGCGTACATATAGCGGCATTGACTTTACCGATGCCGCTTCGTACAATAACAACATCGTTGCTGCCGTAAGTACCCTCGCAAAATTCCATTCCGGCTTTTATCTGAACTGAATTGATTTCCATTCTTTCTTTAAGCTGCTCAACCTCAATTTCCATCGCACCTATAATTCCTATACGGTTCATTTTCATACCTCGCTTACCATTAAATTTATTTTCGTATACGCCTATCTTACCATGTTTTATCCGCTATGAATACAATTTTTTCATGAATGTGTGGCAATTCTCATATACTTTTGCTATAATAACATACATATGCATAAGGCTGTCCCGGCCTTAATGAATTTACTGAAAAGAGGTATAACTTATGATGAGACATATGAATAAAGGAACTTGTTCTTCTGCAATTAATTTCGACGTAGAAAATGATATTATCACAAGCTGTGAATTTATCGGCGGCTGCGACGGAAATACAAAAGGACTTTCAAAGTTAGTTGTCGGACGTCCTGTCGATGAAATTATCAATCTTCTTGAAGGCGTGGACTGCCGCGGACGCGGTACATCCTGTCCTGATCAGCTCGCCAAAGCCTTAAAGGAATATAAACAGCAAAACTAATGGATTGGAGGCAGTCATTATGAAAAAAATCATTCTGACAGGCGGCGGTACTGCCGGACATGTCACACCCAACATTGCCCTGCTGCCTGCTTTAAAAGAAAGAGGCTACGAAATCCACTATATCGGTTCAAAGGACGGCATTGAAAAAAAGCTGGTTGAAGCACTTTCAATTCCTTACTATCCGATATCTTCCGGTAAATTAAGACGCTATTTTGACTGGAAAAATTTTACAGATCCGTTCAGAGTCATCAAAGGTTTTTCCGATGCAAAAAAACTAATCAAAAAAATTCAGCCCGATGTGATTTTTTCAAAAGGCGGTTTTGTCACTGTACCTGTTGTTAAAGCAGCAAAAAAATGTCACGTTCCGGCAATTATTCACGAATCCGATATGACACCCGGACTTGCAAACAGACTTTGCATCAAATCAGCTTATAAGGTATGCTGCAATTTTCCTGAAACTGTATCTCACCTGCCTGAAGGCAAAGCTGTTTTATCAGGCTCTCCGATTCGCCGCGAACTCTTTGAGGGCAATGTCAGAAAAGGACTGGATTTTTGTGGGTTTACTGATACCAAACCTGTTCTTTTAATTATGGGCGGAAGCCTTGGTTCCCGTGTTATTAACGAAGCAGTGCGTGCACTTTTGCCACAGCTTCTAAAAACATGGCAGATTATTCATCTGTGCGGCAAGGGCAATCTCGACGAAAGTCTTAAAAAATGTGATGGCTACCGGCAATTTGAATATATCCAAAAGGAACTGCCTGATTTATTTGCAGCCTCCCAGCTCGTCGTTTCCCGTGCCGGAGCCAATGCTATATGCGAGCTCCTTGCACTGAAAAAGCCGGCCATTCTTATTCCGCTTTCAGCAGCAGCAAGCCGCGGAGACCAGATACTCAATGCAAAATCTTTTGAAAAACAAGGCTTTTCCTATCTTCTTGAAGAAGAAAATGTCACAGACGAAAGTCTTTTAAAAGCCATCCAGACAGTCTATGACAACCGCAGCAGCTATATTGAAGCAATGTCTAAAAGCCAGACAAATGATGCCATCAAAATTATTGCTGACCTTATTGATGAGGCAGCATCACAAAGGAGGTCCTCTTAAATGAGTGATTGTATTTTCTGTAAAATCGCAGCCGGTGAAATTCCTTCATCAACAATTTACGAAGATGAAGATTTCCGTGTTATTTTGGACTTAGGTCCCGCGACAAAGGGGCACGCACTTATCCTGCCGAAAAAACATTTCAGAAATATTTTTGAAATGGATGATGAAACAGCCGCAAAAGTTTTTGTTCTTGCAAAAAAGTTAGCCTGTGCCATGAAGGAAACACTTCACTGCGACGGTCTGAATGTTGTTCAGAACAATGAAGAAATTGCCGGACAGACTGTTTTTCATTTTCATATGCACATCATTCCAAGATACGAAAATGACGGACAGCACATTCTCTGGCAGCCAAATCAGAGTTCACCCGAAGAACTTTCTGTCATTGCAAAACAAATTTCCAGCTTTTTCGTCGAATGAACGCATTAAAGGTCGAACTTGCGCCATATTTGGCGAACGAATATATTTGAACTTTCCCTCCTTTTTTGATAAATTTATTTTATTGAATATTAGGAGGGATTTTTATGTTAAAACAAACAAAACAACTATGTGGGGATCTAAATTATTCATTTTCACTATCGCGAATTTCACACGAAATCAGAAATCCACTGACATTAATCTACAGTACAGCCCAGCTTCTTGCAACAAAGCATCCGTCGCTTACTGAAGATAATCTGTGGCATCAGCTCATCAGTGATATCAATTATCTCAATGATCTGACAGCATCCATTTCCATATATAACAAGAGCCAGCAGCTTTCGCCCAAAATGACGGATATTACACAGCTTCTGACAGAAGTCACGGAAAATTACCGGCCGCTTGCCGAAAAATCCAAAAAAAGACTTATCCTTTCAATACGAAATACGCTGAAACCTATTTTATGTGATCCGGTAAAGCTAAAGCAATGTCTTGTGAATCTTATAAAAAACAGTCTTGAAGCAACATCCTCAGGCGATACGATTCATGTTACTGCTTTTTCCAACGCTATGTATATTCAACTTGTCATCAGCGATAACGGTCACGGTATCGATAAAAATAAACAAAGTCATATATTTGAACCTTTTGCCACATATAAAAAAGACGGCACCGGCCTCGGACTTCCGATTACAAAACAAATTATTGAAGCACACAACGGTTCTATCCGAGTGTTTTCACGGCTGGATGAAGGAACATCTTTTATTATTGCCTTACCTTTAAATCAACAGAAAAAGGAATATTCGCAATCTTAAGCATATCTGACTGTTTTATCTCATAAGCTACACCCGAATCAAGCTTACTCCCATTTAACCATGTACCATTTGTAGAGGACAGGTCAATCACCTCATATTGCCTGCCCTCTTTTCTAATCTCTATGTGACGGCGGCTCACAACATTATCACTTAAATGATAATTGACAGCTTCATACTGCGTTCCGATAATAAATGGTGTCGTTGTCACATAAATAACATCTTGTTCAAAGCAATCACCACCTGCTCTTTTAAGCACAAGTATATCCTCTGTCATATTCGGTGCAAGAAGTGTCGTTTCACCGTGCCCCATCCTGCTATAGTCCGGTCGCTGGCTATCCTGCCAAAACTCTCCCTCATCATTGTCTTTTATATTTTTACGCCGCTCATCTATGAAAGTTCTCACTCCCTTTAGTCCAAATACAAGAGCCCCGGCAAAAAAGACAACCGGAATAACCCATGACTGAAAATATATCCCTGTCAACTGATAAACGAGATAAATACCGGCATCCTTTAATACAATCCCGCCCAATGACATGACTACAGCCACAACAAAATACAAGAAAATTTTTCCCTTCTCCGAATCTTCTTCCACCTGATATTTTTTTGTATCTTCCGCCGTCACAAATGTTATCATTTCCCGCTGCTGTGTTGTCTTTTGCTGTGTTGTGTTTTCCTCCGGCAACTCTTTAGATTTTATCCGCTGCTGTACTGGTTCCATGTCCTTTTGCCTCTCATCACCTTTGATGACACTGCCGGCATCTTCAAGCTTTTCAAGCGCTGCAGCTGCACTGCCACTTTCTGAAAGGCATTTATAAAAACCGTAAACAAACATCACTGTATCTTTCTGACTATGATCAAGATGTTTCATAAACCATGACAGCAAATCTTTTAACTGCATCTTAAAGTCTTTTTCATACCCCGGAATATAAGCAAGCAAAAAATATGTATCATCGTTCATTTTATAAATTCCCTCCGGTTCAAGCCATAAGCTTTCCGGCTGCAAAAGATAATTATCAAGAATACTAAGCATTGTTCGTATACGCTCAAATAACTGTAAAATGAAACTGTAATCAAATTCTTTACTTTCTTTCATATTTTCCAACGATAACTTACGTCCAATATCATAATAGTATTTACACTGATTGCCCGTATATTCCATTTTCATTCGGAGCAGTCCCGGAATTTCTTTATTATGGAGCAGCTGTTCTTCAAACACTGTCGTTTGAAACTCCGTCGGTTTATCTACAACCATATATTCATGATAAACATCCTTATAAAATCCCACCTCCACAGAATCACTTCCTCATATATTTTTTAATGTTTCTGCCACAAATACTTGATGGCATCCGGCATGGATTCGTTGGCACTTACCTCAAATGAAGCTTCATGAAAGCCAAAAATCTGAAGTGAAAACGGCATACTGCCATGAATTGTCACTTTACATTGCATCTGTCCGGCAAGCGCCTGAAACCTGCATACAATATCAATATCCTGAACACGGCTCATTAACATTTTATCGTCAAGTTCTCTGCATCCCCTCGTGCTGATATAGTTCTTTTGTACCTCTAAATAATCATCCCATTGCTCCGTCAGCGGATTTGCCGTTTCTTTTTCATAATCGACAAGCT